>CALAED010000488.1 GCA_937891035.1 uncultured Thermomonosporaceae bacterium
CGAAGGCCGTCCATGCCACCGCTGTCGCGCCCAGCAGGGCGGTCGTGCGCCAAACGATGTTCGACAAGGGAGTTCCTGATGGGGGTGTGCGGGATAAGGCAGATGATTGGGGAGGGACTATGCTCGGGGGCTACATAAGTCCCTGGAGCGTTCAGCGTCGGCAGAATCAGAAATGTCACACCAGGACCGGCCGGGAACCGCCGTACGGCAGGGCGGGTGGGCCACGCCGGACCGGCTACGCTGGATGGTCGATCCCCGGAGTTCCCTAGGACTGGTCAAAACACGTGTTTGAGACACTTTCCGACCGGCTGACATCGGTCTTCTCGTCGCTGCGGACCAAGGGCAGGCTGTCCGAGGCCGACATCAACGCGACCGCACGCGAGATCCGCGTCGCGCTGCTTGAGGCCGACGTGGCCCTGCCGGTCGTCAAGGACTTCATCGCGCGCGTCAAAGAACGGGCCAGGGGCGCAGAGGTATCGCAGGCGCTGAACCCCGCCCAGCAAGTCGTAAAGATCGTCAACGAGGAGCTCATCGAGATCCTCGGTGGCGAGACCCGGCGGATCAGGTTCGCCAAGACACCGCCGTCCGTCATCATGCTGGCCGGCCTCCAGGGCTCGGGTAAGACCACGCTGGCCGGCAAGCTGGCCCGCTGGCTCAGGGACGAGGGCCACACGCCCCTGCTTGTGGCCGCCGACCTGCAGCGTCCGAACGCCGTACAGCAGCTGCAGGTGCTCGGCGAACGCGCCGGGGTCGCGGTGTTCGCCCCCGAGCCGGGCAACGGCGTGGGCGATCCGGTCGCGGTCGCGAAACGGTCCATCGACCAAGCGCGCCATGCCCAGCACGACACCGTCATCATCGACACCGCCGGCCGGCTCGGCATCGACGCCGAGATGATGCGGCAGGCGGCCGACATCCGCGACGCGGTGGAACCCGACGAGATCCTGTTCGTGGTCGACGCCATGATCGGGCAGGACGCCGTCACCACGGCGCAGTCCTTCCTCGACGGCGTGGGCTTCGACGGGGTGGTGCTCACCAAGCTCGACGGCGACGCGCGCGGTGGCGCGGCGCTGTCCGTACGCCATATCACCGGACGGCCGATCATGTTCGCGTCGACCGGTGAGAAGCTCGAGGACTTCGACGTCTTCCACCCGGACCGGATGGCCGGCCGCATCCTCGACATGGGCGACATCCTCACCCTGATCGAGCAGGCGGAGAAGACGTTCGACGCCGAGCAGACCGCCAAGATGACGACCAAGCTCGCGTCCGGTGAGGACTTCTCGCTGGAGGATCTGCTCGAGCAGATGCGGATGATCCGCAAACTGGGCCCGATCGGCAACCTGCTCGGGATGCTCCCCGGCATGGGCCAGATGCGCGACCAGATCGACCAGATCGACGACAAGGATGTCGACCGGGTGGCGGCGATCATCGGCTCCATGACGCCGGCGGAGCGCGCCAACCCGAAGATCCTCAACGGTTCGCGGCGGGCGCGCATCGCCCGCGGCTCCGGCGTCACTGTGGGAGAGGTCAGCAGCCTGGTCACCCGGTTCTTCGAGGCACAGAAGATGATGCGCCAGATGGCGGGCATGGGCGTTCCCGGCATGCCGGGCGCGCGCCGCAAGGCGACCAAGGCGCCGCCCAAGGGCAAGAAGGGCAAGAAGAAGCAACAGCGCAGCGGCGACCCGCGCAAGCGTGCCGCGGCCGGCCGGCCCTCCGACTCCGACTCCGACGCCGCGGCGCCCGCCGACGGCAAGCCGCAGGGCCTGCCGCCCGGGCTCGGTGGGCTTCCCGGTGGCGGGCTGCCCCCCGGTTTCCAGATGCCCGACCTGTCGAAGCTGCAGCGAGACAAGAAGAAGTAGAAAAAGTAACCAAGAGCTCTCGGGCCGCGTGGTGCGGAGTTACTACTCGGCGTTGAATGTCTGGCAGAATGCAGGCTGGAATCCTGCTCGCCGGGACCCTCTCGCTACCCGTGTGAGCCGGCGTTCATCGAGTGGATCTGGGACCGGTGTCCCCACCTGGTCCGGGGCACTCACATCCTGTCGAATCTGGAGTACACCACACCCGTGGCAGTCAAGATCAAACTTATGCGTCTGGGTAAGATCCGGAACCCGCAATACCGGATCGTCGTCGCCGATGCGCGCACCAAGCGGGATGGCAGAGCCATCGAAGAGATCGGCAAGTACCGGCCCAAGGAGGACCCCTCGTACATCGAGGTGAACTCCGAGCGGGTGCAGTACTGGCTGGGCGTCGGCGCGCAGCCGACCGATCCCGTGCTCAACCTGCTGAAGATCACCGGTGACTGGCAGAAGTTCAAGGGCTTGCCGGGTGCCGAGGGCAGGCTGAAGGTGGCGCCGCCCAAGCCGGACAAGAAGGCCGTCTTCCAGGCCGCCGCCAAGGAGGCCATGAAGGAGGACGAGGGCGCGGCGACGGCATCGAAGTCCAAGAAGCGCGCCGAGCCCAAGAAGGCCGAGCCCAAGAAGAAGACCGAAGCGAAGAAGGCCAAGGACGACGCCAAGGCCGAGGTCAAGGACGAGGCCACTGCCGACGCCAAGGCCGAGGTCAAGGGCGAGGCCACTGCCGACGCCAAGACCGACAAACCGAAGGCCAAGAAGAGCCCTCAGGCCAAGGCCGAAACGTCAGCGGCCGACACCGAGGCCGAGCCCAAGGCTGCGGAGACCCCCGAAGCCAAGAGCGAGGCCTAACGTGCTCGAAGAAGCGCTCGAGCATCTGGTCCGTGGCATCGTCGAGCATCCCGACGAAGTCCGGGTCGGTGCCCGTCGGATTCGCGGTGGCCGGGTCCTCGAGGTGCGTGTGCACCCCGAGGACCTCGGCAAGGTCATCGGCCGCAGCGGCCGCACCGCGAAGGCACTCCGTACGGTGATCGGCGCGCTGGCGGGAGGCCGGTACGTACGGGTGGATCTGCTCGACGTCAACGAGGTCCGCTAAGTGCGCACCGCGACGGTGCCGTCGGCCGTTCCAACGGCCGTCCCAGCGGCGTACGCCCGCCGTCCGGCCATGCCGGGGAGCCCTGGGATCTGGCGCACACGGACAGGGGCGCTGTCGCGTTGCGCGGAACCAAGAGGGCGCCTGGCGGCGTTTCCGTCGGCGGGCGGCCATACCACGCGGCCGCCGTCCTTCTCCTCCGCCGCCTTGCGCGGCACCGCTCGGATGCCACTCGCGACGCGCGGGGCGCGGCCTCACCCACGGGGCTCTGGTCGCCTTCGGGCGCACTGAGGACGTGGAGCTCGTCGTCGGGCGGATCGGCCGTCCGCATGGAGTACGTGGCGAGGTCACGGTCGAGATCCGTACCGACGACCCCGACGACCGGTTCGCCGTCGGCCGGGTGCTCGCCACCGATCCGGCGGAGTCCGGGCCGCTGACCGTCGAACGGGTCCGCCGGCATTCCGGCCGATTGCTCGTGGGCTTCGCCGGCGTCGGCGATCGTGCCGCGGCGGAGGACCTTCGCGGCCTGCTGCTGGTGATCGACTCCGCCGACCTGCCGCCGTCCGGAAACGCCGACGAGTTCTATGATCATGAATTGATCGGGCTCGCCGCGGTGACGGTGGACGGTATGAAGATCGGGGTCGTGACCGAAGTCCGGCATCCAGGCCAGGACCTGCTCGTCATCAGCCGGGCGGCGGGCGACATCGCCCAGGAGGCGGGCGCACCGGGGGCAGCCGAGGACGACGAGGTGATGGTGCCATTCGTCGCCGCTCTCGTGCCCGAAGTCGATGTCGGCGCCGGCCGCATCGTCATCGACCCGCCACCAGGGCTGCTCTAGCCTTCACTAGCCTTACTACTTACGTCACAGGTTTCGCCCGCCCGTTCCCGTCGGGGCGAGCGAGCCGCCGGGGTGGCCGGAACGGCCCGCAGAGTGAACGAGCAAACCGTGCGCATCGACATTGTCACGATATTTCCGGAGTATTTCGCGCCGCTGGACGCGTCGCTGCTCGGCAAGGCCCGGCGCCGCGGGCTCCTCGACGTACGACTGCACGACCTGCGCGACTGGACACATGACCGGCACCGCACCGTCGACGACACCCCCTACGGCGGCGGCCCCGGCATGGTGATGAAGCCAGAGCCCTGGGGGGAGGCCCTGGACGCTATCGCGCCGGCCGGCGCGGCCGGGGCCGGCGCGCCCCGGCTGGTCGTTCCGACGCCGAGCGGCCGTCCCTTCACCCAGGCGGTGGCCCAGCGGTACGCCGGGGAGCCATGGCTGGTGTTCGCCTGCGGACGGTACGAGGGCATCGACGCGCGGGTCGTCGAAGACGCACGTACCCGCATGCCGGTCGAGGAGATCAGCATCGGCGACTACGTACTCGCGGGGGGCGAGGTGGCAGTGCTCGTCGTGGTCGAGGCGGTGGCGCGCCTGGTGCCGGGAGTGCTCGGCAACGCCGACTCGGTGAGCGACGATTCGTTCGCGTCCGGGCCGATGGAGACGCTGCTCGAAGGGCCCGTCTATACCAAGCCGCCGACTTGGCGCGACCGTGCCGTACCGGAGATCCTCATGTCGGGCAACCACGGCGCGATCGCGCGGTGGCGGCGCGATGAGGCGCTCCGACGTACGGTGACAAATCGGCCCGAGTTGGCCGCGCTGCTGCGGCCGGCGACGCTCGACGAGCACGATCGGCGAGTGCTCCGAGATGCTGGTTTTCCGGTGGATGACGAACCTACGGTAGGCTAAGGCGTCGCTCGTGCTGCACGTTGGCGCACCACGACTTTCCCGAACACACCGCCGCGCGGTTGGCGCTTGTCCGCCGTTCCGTGCGTTTCATCACGAGGAACGCCGTCATGCACACCCTGATCCAGGAGATCGAGAAGGCCGCGATGCGTGCCGACATCCCGGACTTCCGTCCGGGTGACACGCTGCGGGTGCACGTACGTGTCACCGAGGGCAGCCGAAGCCGGATCCAGGTCTTTCAGGGCGTGGTGATCCGCCGCCAGGGCGCCGGCGCCCGGGAGACCTTCACCGTCCGCAAGGTGAGCTACAGCGTTGGCGTCGAGCGGACGTTCCCGCTGAACAGCCCATCGATCGACAAGATCGAGATCGTCACGCGCGGCGATGTCCGGCGGGCCAAGCTCTACTACCTGCGCAAACTGCGCGGGAAGGCCGCGCGGATCAAGGAAAAGCGCGACTCCTGACCGCTCGCGGCCTCGTTCTACGGGGTCCCGGTTCGGCTCCGGCGAGGAGATGATTTTCCCTTTCCGGGCGGGAACGCGGATCCGTTACGGCGCGTTTTCACCATGCTGGCATGGTGCGCTTTTTGGTCTGATTTTGCAGGTTGACAACCAATCTGACCTCGGGACAGACCTAACGCTTCATGGCGGTGAGTGAGCGGGTCAGCTCCCAGGGTAAGCTGACCTGGCCGACACGCTTTCACGGCGAGCCGTGGATGCCGGGCACCTATAAGCTCACTTTGATGACTGACGACGAGCAGGGCGTGCGGGAGCCGGCAACCGCGCACGACGAGGCGGACCGCGACGTACCCCAGGACGATCGGAGAGACGTGCGTTCCGATGCCGACGGCACGTTGCCGGATGACAAGCCGCTGGTCAGCACCCCGTTGGATGACGCCGCCGCAGGATCGGCCGATCGCGCCGACAAAGCCTCCGGCCCCGGCACGGCCAAGCCCGACTCCAAAGAAGGGGAGCCCGGCTCGGAGAAAAAGGACGGTTCGTTCTGGCGTGAGCTGCCCGTGTTGGTCGGAATCGCGCTTGTGCTCGCGTTGATCATCAAGGCGTTCGCCGTCCAGGCGTTTTACATCCCCTCCGCCTCGATGGAGAACACTCTCAAGATCGGCGACAGGGTGCTCGTCAACAAGATCGTCTACCACACGCGCGACATCGAGCGCGGCGACACCGTGGTCTTCAGCGGCCTTGACTCGTGGGACCCCGAGGTCAACTATTCCGAACCGTCCAACCCCATCTCCAAGGCACTGCACGCCATCGGCGGCGCCTTCGGTCTGGTGCCGGGCGAAAAGGACTACATTAAGCGCGTCATCGGCGTCCCGGGCGACCGGGTGCGGTGCTGCGATGCGCAAGGCCGCATCACGGTCAACGACACCCCCATCCGCGAGACCTCCTACCTGTTTCCGGGCAACAAGCCATCCGGTCAGCCGTTCAGCGTCGAAGTGCCGCCGGGCCGCTTGTGGGTCATGGGCGACCACCGCGACGTCTCCTACGACTCGCGCGGTCATCTCGGCGATCCCGGGTCGGGCACGATCCCGGAAGATCGCGTGATCGGGCGGGCGTTCGTGGTGGTGTGGCCGCTTTCCCGGATCAAGACGTTGCCCATTCCCAACACCTTCGAGCAGCCGGGCCTGGCCGCGGCGGTCCTGCCCGCCGCGCCGCTGGCGTTGGGGTTCGCCGGGGCGTTTCCGATCGCGTGGCTGTTCCGCCGTGGTCGCCGCCGGTTCGCTCGGTGAGTCGTTAGGTCTTGGGTGGGCGTTGGGGTTTGCGGGTCGTGACTTCGATCGCGTGGTTGTCGCGCCCGTGGCGGCCGGGGGTTCGGTTCGGCGATCCGCCTGGGAATTTCGCTCAGTTCGCGGCCGCTGGTTCCTCTCCCGTTGGGCGACGACCCCAGCCGAGCGGCCACTAGTCTGCAGAGTGTGAGTTCCGTGATCGGCGTGCCAGGACTGCGGCGGCCGCTTCGATACACGCCGCGGCGAGACACGGGGTTGTACGGCTTCGAGCGGGCACTCGAACACGGTGGATTCTCGTCGGTCGCGGGCGTAGACGAAGCCGGACGGGGGGCCTGTGCGGGGCCACTCGTGGTCGGTGCCGTGATCTTGCCGACCAGACGGCGGCACTGGATCGATGGCCTGACCGATTCCAAGCTGCTGACCCCTCGTCGGCGCGAGGAGATCTACGCTGAGGTGGTGGAACGCGCCGTGGCCTGGAGCGCCGTGGTCATCGCCTGCACCGACGTGGATCGGATCGGCCTGCACCGGTGCAACATCGCGGGGATGCGCCGCGCGATCGCGCGACTGGAGACCCGGCCCGCCTTCGTGTTGAGCGATGGCTTCCCCGTGCCCGGTCTGGACGTGCCGAGCCTGGCGGTGCCGAAGGGAGATCGCGTCGCGGCATGCGTCGCGGCGGCGTCCGTTGTCGCCAAGGTGACCAGAGACCGGCTCATGATCCAGTTGCATGAGCGTTACCCGACGTATGGGTTCGATATGCATAAGGGGTATGTGACACGAGAGCACTCGGCGGCCCTCGCCCTGCACGGCCCATGCCCTGAGCACAGATTCTCGTTCGTCAACGTGGCCAGATTGGGCACGGCGACAGGGGAGATCGTCGAGGTCCCGGCAGGGACAGCGAACGGGGAGATGCTGGACAATGAACAAGGCGCGTTCGCGCAGATCGACGCTGACCTGGAAGGCGCCGCCGAGCAGGTCGGCATTGCATGACGCGGTGAGCGGGGAGGACCACGAGCATGAGCGCTGAGGACCTCGAAAAGTACGAGACCGAGATGGAGCTACAGCTCTATCGCGAGTATCGAGACGTTGTGGGGCTGTTCACCTATGTCGTCGAGACCGAGCGGCGGTTCTACCTGACCAATTCCGTGGACCTACAGGTGCGCAGCGCGGACAACGGGGAGGTCTTCTTCGAGGTCACGATGCAGGACGCTTGGGTATGGGACATGTACCGCCCGGCACGGTTTGTTAAGAACGTCCGAGTCGTCACCTTCAAGGATGTCAACGTCGAAGAGCTGGCCAAGAGCGACTTTGAACTCCCTCAGTCCTGACCTGCGGGTCGTTATCAGTGGCTCCGCAAGCTAAAGATCAGGCAAGCCTCGTCGCGGGGCCCGCCCGCGCACCCGACAAGCAAGAGATCGACCGACTGGGGCCGTGAAGCATCCCCGGCCGGACAAGCCGGCCGCACCACATCCCCGCCTGCCCCTGGAAGGGCAGGCCGCAAGTAACCAAATCACAAGATCGAGTTATATCGAAAGCTAGCCAGACCTAAGGGCGCTGACCGCCACAGCCGTCGAGTCCGGCCTGGATCGCGTGCTTGTGGCAGGCAGACTAATCGGGCGGCGGAGGACGGCGATCTTGGCGCGTGCGGTGGGGGTTGCGGTGATGGGTGGGGGTCGTGCGGTTTGTGTGGGGGCGGTGGCGCGGCCCCTTTTTGGCCGTGGTAGGCGCCAGCCTTGGTCACAGCGTTCGATGAAGCCGGCGGCGGCCAGGATGCCAAGGCGGCTGCGGGCGGTGTTGAGGTCGACGCCGGCCTTGACGGCGAGCTGGGCGGGCCCGGCGCCCCCGCGGGCCGGGATGGCCTCGAGCACCTGGCGGGTCGTTGGGTCCAGCATGTCGCGGGGATGTATCGGGCCGCGCGGCTCCGGTGCGAGATCGTCGCCGAGCTGGCCGACCTCCTCGATGATCTCGGCGGCATTGGTGACGCATCGGGCGGGTGGCGTGTCGCGGAGGAGCTTGTGGCAGCCGATGGAGGTCCGGGAGGTGACCGGTCCAGGGATCGCCATGACTGCGCGGTTGAGTTTGCGGGCGTGGGTGGCCGTGTTGAGTGCTCCGCTGCGGGCGGCGGCCTCGATGACGACCGTGCCCCTGGTCAGGGCGGCGATGACCCGGTTGCGGACCAGGAAGCGCAGCCGCGTGGGATGCGTGCCGGGCGGGGATTCGCTCAGCAGCAGGGCCCGTCTGGCCATTTCGGCGAACAGGCCGTCGTTACTGGGCGGGTAGGGGGCGTCGACCCCGTTGGCGAAGACCGCGACGGTATCGCCGTCGGCGGCGAGCGCGCCGCGGTGGGCGGCGGCGTCGATGCCCATGGCGCCGCCGCTGATCACGGCCCAGCCGCGTTCGCAAAGCTCGGCGGCGAGGTCGGCCGCCACGCGCAGGCCGTAGGAGGAGGCGGCGCGGGCACCCACGAGGGCGACCGACCGCAAACAGCCGTAGCGCAGGTCACCGGGGCCGCGCAGCCAGAGCGCGTGCGGCCGGGCGGCGCCGAGGTCGTCGAGCTGGGTGGGCCATTCGGCATCTCCGGGGCAGACCAGCCGACCCCCGAGCTTGTCGCAGACGGTCAGGTCGGCGATCGGATCGGCGTCCCGCAGCCGGATCCGCCAACTTGCCAGGTACTCGGCCAGCCGGTGGCCGGCCTTGTCGCCGGCCACCAGGTCGCCGGGCGGGGTGCCGGCCCGAATGGCGGCCACGGCGCCGCCCGCGCCGAGGCGGGCGACCAGCGCGCCGAGCAGGGCGTTGCCGGGCTCGGCGATGGCGCACAGGGTCGCCCGAGCCACCCGTTCGTCATCTGTCACGGTCATGCGCGCTTCCCCGTCCACAAGTCGAGAGCCAGACCGACGTCTTCGGCGGCGGGGTGATCGCGGCCGCCGAGATCGGCGCAGGTCCAGGCCACGCGCAGCACGCGATCGAGGCCACGGGCGCTCAGCGAGCCGAGGCGCAGCGCCCGATCGACGGGGGCCATCGACTCGGGCGGCGGCGTGAACCTGCGCCGCAGCTCCGGGCCGGGGATCTCGGCGTTCGTCCGCCACGGCGTGGCCGCCAGTCGTTTGGCCGTGCGTTCCCGGGCGAGCAACACTCGCTCGGCCACGGTCTGGCTCGACTCGGCGAATTCGAGGTCATAGCGTAACTCGGCCGGCGTGGCCGGCTGTAGCTCGAGCTTGAGGTCGATGCGATCGAGCAACGGTCCGGAGATCCGGGACAGGTAGCGGTGCCGCACCGCGGGCGGGCAGCGACAGTCGACATCCTTGGCAGCCGCGCACGGACACGGATTGGCGGCCATCACCAGCGTGAATCGCGCCGGGAATCGGGTGATGGCCCCCGACCGGGAGATCATTACCTCACCGTCTTCCAACGGCTGGCGGAGCGCGTCGAGCACCCCGCTTTGGAACTCGGGCGCCTCATCGAGGAACAGCACGCCGTGGTGGGCCAACGAAGCGGCTCCGGGCTGGATGCCCCGCCCGGAGCCGCCGCCCACCATCGCCGGGATGGTCGCGGTGTGATGTGGCGCGTAGAACGGCGCCTCGGTGATCAACGGGCGGCCCGGCGGCAGCGTGCCGGCCACCGAATGAATGGCGGTCACCTCCAAGGCGGCGCTGGACTCCAGCGGCGGCAGCAGGGTCGGCAGCCGCTCGGCCAGCATGGTCTTGCCGCAGCCGGGCGGACCGGAAAAGCACAGATGATGCCCGCCGGCGGCGCTGACCTCCAGGGCGTGCCGCGCGTCGGCCTGGCCGCGTACGTCGGCGAGATCCAGATCGCTGCGCCTGGCCCTGCCCCGCAGGGTGAGGGCATCGGGGTGCGGGCCCACGGGAAGCGCCGCGTCGTCTTCGTCGAGCGCCGGCGGAGGCTCGTCGCGCAAATGGCACATCAGGGCCCGCAGCGTGCTCACCGGGATCACCTTGGTGTCGGGCACGAGCTCGGCCTCACCGGCGTTGGCCGCGGGCACCACCACCGTGTGGCAACCGCTGTGCGCGGCGGCGAGCACGGCGGGCAGCACCCCGGGCACCGCGCGAATCCGCCCGTCGAGCCCAAGCTCCCCGAGCATCACCAGACCGGCACAGGCCGCCGGCGACACCGCCTCGGCCGCGGACAGGAGCGCCACAGCGATGGCGACGTCATAGCCGGACCCCTTCTTCGGCAGGCTGGCGGGGAAGAGCGAGACCGTGACGTGTCGATGGGGCCAGCTCTCGCCACTATTGAAGATCGCCGCCCGAACTCGGTCCCGCGCCTCGCTGAGCGCGGTGTCGGGCAGCCCCACCAGATGCAGCCCGGGCACGCCGCTCGTGATCGTGGCCTCTACGTCGACCACGAACCCCTCGACGCCCACCAATGCCACCGAGCGAGTCTTGGCGAGTGCCATCTCAGCACACCTCTCTGCAGTGATCGACGGCGAAGGTGCCAGGGCCGTCGCAGACCAACCCGAGGACGTCGATGCGTATCTGTGCGGCGCTGACACCGTGCTGGGCCGCCCAGCGTCCGGCCAGGCGTCTCAATCGCGCGGCCTTGGCCGCGGTGATGGCCTCGAGCGGGTCGCCGTACGTCGCGCTGGTGCGGGTCTTCACCTCGCAGACGACATGCCGATGGCCGTCGTAGGCGACGATGTCGATCTCGCCGCCGCGGCATCGCCAATTGCGTTCGATGATCGTCCAGCCCAGCCGCCGCAGATAGTCGACCGCGGCCGCTTCGCCGCGACGCCCGAGACCGCCTCGATGATCTCGCCGGATATGCATCCCGCTCACCTCCGCCACGACCGTCCCGTACGGTTGTCGCGGCCGGTAGGCGAACGCGATTCTGTGGAAAACGCATGTGTGCTTGCGACCCGGTGTCGTTGCTTCCGGATCCGTGGCGTTTGCCCAGCTAATTGCCCATATCGATCTTCGAGGCGATGGAACCCTTTAGCGCATGATCCAGCCCTATGAGGGGGGGATCGTGTGGGCATGGACAGCCACGCAACCGGCTGCTTTCCCGTGTCTCGTCGTCCCTCCAAGGCGCTTCCTGTGCCGTAGGGCCGCACTAGGAGGCTGGGGCTTACCGGGTCGGCGCCTTGCCAGTCGTGGCATCTCACGGCACGGTAGGCCCATGTCCGGTGCGAGTCCGCTACCGCCCGCGTTCGCTGCGGCGTTGCGAGACTACGAGCGGCATCTGCGCGCGGAACGCGGCCTGTCGGCGCATACGCTCCGGGCCTACCTCGGCGACATCGCCGATCTGTTCGAGTACGCGGTTCGCGTGGGAGCCGCGGACGTTTCCGATCTCGACGTCCACGTCGTTCGCGAATGGCTCGCTGGGCAGCACGCCCGCGGCCTTTCCCGGGCCACGCTCGCCCGGCGCACCGCGGCGGTACGGACGTACACGCGGCACGCCCAGCGCACCGGCCTGCTCGAACGGGACCCCGGGCCGCTGCTCGGCACACCGAGGCAGGACCGGGCGCTGCCCAAGGTGTTGCGCCAGGAGGAGGCGGCGGCGGTCCTCGACGGGATCCGGCCGAAGCGGGCCGAGCCGGCGGAGCTCCGGTCGGCGGGCGCCGCCTTGCGCGATCGAGCCGTCCTCGAACTGCTGTACGCCACGGGCGTCCGGGTCAGTGAGCTGTGCGGCCTTGACGTCGATGACGTCGACCAGGAGCGCCGCACCGTCCGCGTGTTCGGTAAAGGCGCCAAGGAGCGTGTCGTGCCCATGGGCGTCCCCGCCGCACGCGCCATCGAGGACTGGCTGCGAAGGGGCAGACCGCATCTGGCGGCCGAACGCAGTGGGCCCGCGCTGTTTTTGGGCACCCGAGGTGGTCGGCTGCATCCCACGACGGCCCGGCGGATCGTGCACACCCGGGTCGCGGCGGCGAACGCGCCCGACATCGGCCCGCACGGAGTACGGCACAGCGCCGCGACGCACCTGCTCGAAGGCGGGGCCGACCTGCGCAGTGTGCAGGAGTTGCTCGGCCACGCCTCTTTGCGGACCACCCAGCTGTACACCCATGTGTCCGCCGAACGACTCAAGCAGGCCTATCGCCAGGCCCACCCCCGCGCATAGGCCCCGCACTCGATGAGCGGCGCTGCCGCCGTTCCCATGTCGGCCGGGTCCCGTCGCCGCAGGCCCACCGCCGGCCCCGGTACGTGGCGAGCCCAATCCCGTCGCGACGGGGCCACGGCATGCGGCTCGTCGGCCAGGATTCGGCGGTCGGCGCGTGTCGACGAGTCAAGGGCAATGTTGATCTTTATGGACTCAGCCGTGGGCCCGTTCCCGTGGAGACCGTCAGCCGAGGCCGGTGTTGATCAGCAGCGTCAACTCTTCACCGCGCAAGTGCGGAACCCTCCCAGGACGTCCCTCCGCTCTGGAGTGAAATAGTTGCGCATGGTGGATCGGACATAGCGGCCTCGAGTGGCCCAAGATCCGCCGCGGAGCACCTTCCGGCTGCCGAAAAACTGTTCCGAGTTCTCGTGGTAGGAGTCTCGTTCGAAGTTGGGGTAGGCGGCGAAGTCACTCGCCGTCCACTCCCAGACGTTGCCGATCAGCTGCCGGCAGCCGACCGGACTCTCCCCGGCCCGGCACGCGGCGACATCCACGGGCCCGATGGCGCGCCAGTCGGTGACGGCGTTCTTCGGGCCGGCCTCCTCGTCGCCCCACGGGTAACACGACTTCGGCCACGACCCGCCGGTCGCCGCGAATTCCCACTCGGGTTCCGTGGGCAGCCGGCGACCTGCCCATCTGCAGTAGGCGTCCGCCTCCCACCAGCTCAGGTGACACATCGCGTGGTCCGGCTCCAGGTCGACCCACGTGTCGAAACGACGACGCTGCCAACGGCCTCCGTCGCCCCTTCGCCAATACACGGGGTGGGTCGCCCCGGTGGCGGCGAGCCAGGCGCCCTGGTCCGACCACAACCGCGGATCGGCGTAACCGCCGTCTTCGGTGAAGGCCGCGAACTCCGCCTGGGTGACCGGTGCTCTGGCGATGGCGAACGGCTCGACCTGGACCGTGTGAGCCCATTTCTCGTTGTCGTAGACGAACGGGTCGGAAAGGTCCGCGCCGAGCACGAACCGGCCGCCGGCCACCTCAACATCACCCGGCAGTGCACCGGCGTCCGCGCCTTCCGGTTGCTCGGCGTCGGCGAGGCCCGGCAACTCGGGCGGGGGGTATCCGAGGGTTTGCCGCGTATAGGTGAGCGCCTCGGCATGAGTGTCATAGTGATGCACCGTGTAACGGGCGAAGTGCCGGACGACCTCGGTCGCCGTGGGTCGCACGACCGCGTCGGTCACCCGTTCGGCCACGGTCCGCATGTACGCGACGGTCCTGTCCCGCGTTGGCAGGTCCAGGTGCCAGCGGGTGTCGTGCGGGATCGCGCCGGAGTCGTACAAGGCGTCGGCGTACGGGAGGATCGGCTCGTGGCCGCACGCGTCCCGTAACACGAATTTCTCCTGAAACCAAACGAGATGGCCGATCTCCCAGATCAACGGATTCAACGTCGGCAGCAAGGGCCCGACCATCTGATCGTCGTCGAGGTCGGCGACCAGTTGCAGCGCTCGTTCACATCCGTCGATGACCCAGTCGGCCAGCTTCTCGGGGGTCGGAGCGTTCGGTCTCATGGCGTTTCCTCGGTCGGCCACCTGGTCGGTCGCGGTTAAAGATCGCTACATGAAGTTGCGGGTGTGCAGGGCGGACAGATCCGCGGCCTCGTCGGGCGGAAAGCCGAGGCGGATAAGGCGATGCTGTCGTCCCTCGTCCATCTCGGTGCGCAGCCGTTGCACCTCGGCATAGCCCCGTTTGACGGCCTGCGGCGTCCATTCACCCGCGACCAGCGTGACCAGGGCGTCAAAGACGTCCTGGTTCAGCCCGGCGGTGTCGACCAGCGCATCGTGCCGCCGTTCCACGGCGGCGCGCAGCCGAGTGCGCAGCGACGGATCGACCGCGGACTGATATTGCAGATGGCCGACGCCGAAAGCGACGTGCCGTGCTTCGTCTTGGCGGGCCAGCCGGGTGACCTGGCGGGTTACCGGGTCCGGCGCGTACCGATCGAGGAAGCTCAGGAGGTTCAGGAAGCTGCCCTCGCCGAGGACGGACAGCAGGAAGGAGGCCAAAGAGAAGTCCGGCTCGGTGAGCAAGGTGGCCAGTGACTCGCGTCCGCTCACCGCCGAGGTGCCCATCTCCCCGCCCTTCAGCAGCGCGCGGCGGGTGAAGACTTCGACATGCCGGGCCTCGTCCGCCGCCTGCACGGCGAGTAGCTGCACAACCTCCCGGAAATGCGGATGGATCCGGCTCAGCAGGCGCGCCGGGATGACGAGCGCGGCCTGCTCGTTTTCCACAAGGTAGGTCATGATCTGGACGACCGCCCGCTCGACCTCGTCCGGCAGCGCGACCTCTGCCTCCCACTGCACCGCTTCGTCGGGATTCCACTGCGCTGATACCGCGGTCGCGTACAGGTTCGGCGCGATGTCCGCCCAGACGAGCTTGCGTTCGGTGAGGTCGAAAGGCAGCTCAGGACCGCCCTGCTCGATGAGTGCGCCGCGCGCGGCCAGCCCCCAATGCGGGGCCGGATTTTCCACAACGCCGTTCGAGCCAGGCCCGCCCGCGCGTTCCGCGGCCGACCATCGGTTCAGATCGGTGTGGCCCCGGACGACCCGAGCTCGCACGCCTTCGGCCCCGCCGCCCGGATCGTGGACCCGGTGTCCAAACTGCCGGCACCACGCCTCCAGGTGGACGACGAGCGCGGGATCGCTGCCGGTCACCGCAAGCTCGTCGCCGGGCGGCAGATCGCGGAGGGCACGCTGGATGAGCAGGTGGGCGCCCTGCTCGAATCCGAGATCTTCGAGATCGATGACCGGTGCCGAGGGCGTGCTCATGGCGCGTACTCCTCCCCGGCCGTGACTCCGCCCGCGGAATCGTAGAAATCGGTTTCGTCAACGGCGGTCGCCAGCGCGGCGTACCCGCTGGTGCGGCCGGGCAGCCATGTGGTGAGGCCCTCCAGATCGAACAGCGGACGCACCCGCGGATCCGTATAGGACATGGAAAGCAGGAGATCGCCGAACCGGCGCATATCATCTTCCGGCATCGACGCGCCGACGCTCAGGTTGCAGTGGTCGAATGACTCGGTGCGGGCGATCACCCGGGTGCTGCCGGCCGACAGTGTCCCCTCGCGACCGAACAACAAGTGGTTCGTATCGGTCATGCAGGCGGCCGAGACGGTGCCGGCGGCCAAGGCCCTCGCGGCGTCCCGTTCCCCGCCGATGTGGTCGCCGTGCAGACCCACCCCTACGTCGTGGCGGCGGATCATGGTGTCCACCTCCGGGCGCAGTCCGGCGGCACGCAGGAACGAAACGGGGATCATGGTGGCCTGAGGAGAGTCGACCGCGCCGACGGCGATCGTCTCGCCCTTCAAATCGGCCACATCATGGAACGGCGAATCGCTGCGGACGACGATGACCGACGTGAGATCCCGGTCGGTGTCGCGCATCACCAAAGGGGTCGCCCGCCAGTTGTGGGCCGCCGCCAGGCGTTCTGTTCTGATCCAGGCCAGCGGCGAGTTCCAGGCGGCGTCGATACGGCCCGCCGCCAAGTCCTCGACCTGCCGTTCGTAGTGGGAGTACAGCACAAAGTCGAAGTCGAGCCCTTGGTCAGCGAACCACGACCGGAATCCCGCCCAAATGGTGACGACCTTGGGGTCATAGGCGACCGCTCCCATGAGCAGAGCCATCGTCTCCTCCTGACTCCTGAAATCTGTTGTCTCCTGGAACGCTGCGGATCACTAGACCAAGGCCGGTTCCTAGAACAAGGGCTGACCGAGGCCGGCCCGTCCGACGAAGTCGTGCAGCGCCTCCGTCGTCGGAGCCATGACGCGCGCGGCGAGCGCGTCCCGGAACAAGCGTTCTACCCCGAGGTCCTTGCGGAAAGCGGATCCGCCGCACAGCCGCATCACGCCGTCCGCCACCTCGGACGCCGCCTCGCCGGCCACCGCCTTGACCTGGAGCACCCGCAGCGTCGCGTTCTCCTGGCCCAACTCGAGCGCGCTCAGGGTGTCACGCAGAAAGGCGCGAACCTCGTCGGTCCGGGTGCGCAGCTGGGCCCAGCGCATCCGATGCATCGGCTGCTCGGCCAATGTCTCATCGAGATGCTCGAGCCGCGTTCCGGTCAAGTGGGCGGCCGCCTTGGCCACCAAGGCCTCC
The DNA here is from genome assembly GCA_937891035.1 of uncultured Thermomonosporaceae bacterium. Taxonomy (GTDB): domain Bacteria; phylum Actinomycetota; class Actinomycetes; order Streptosporangiales; family Streptosporangiaceae; genus CALAED01. The sequence goes on from CALAED010000488.1 coordinate 16,616, forward strand.
ATCAGCCCCATCGAGAAGGCCGCGTTCAGCACCAAGAAGTAGGGCAAAGCGGTCTGCAGCGCGATGTCAAGACCGGCGCCGTCCGCACCGAGCATCGCCTCCGGTGGCACCCGGACGTGCTCGCCGGTTATCGGAGTGGAGGCGTTGCCGCGCAGCCCGAGGCCGTCGAAGGAGCCGCGAACGGACAGGCCGGGCGTATCGCTGGGCACCAGCCAGAGGGTCATCGGCCCGTTCCCGTCGAGCGCCCGGCTGGACCATAGGTAGCTGTCCGCCTCGGCGGCGGAGGTGACCCAGCTCTTGCGGGCGTCCAGGTGCACCCCGCCATCCGCGTCCGCGGTGGCCGTGCCGAGCGGCGCCCAGAAATGACTGCGTGAGCCGGCCTCAGAAAAGGCGAGGGTGGTGAGGTGTTCGTTGCGGGCGATCGCCCGGCGGATCTCCTCGCCGCCGTGCGCCTCGATCACGGCCGTGGCCGCGTAGTGCATGAGCATCACCATGGCGGTCGAGCCACATGCCGCGCTGAGCCGTTCGATCACGTCGGCGGCCTCCGCGAGCCCGGCTCCGTGTCCGCCGACGTCCTTCGCACTGATCAGACCGACCAGGCCGATATCGGCCAGCCCTTCGATGTTGGAGCGCGGAAATGCCCCGGTGCGATCGACCTCCGGCGCTTGGGCGACTACTTTCTCTTTGATCAGTGAATCCAAGACGGCGGAGTATTCCGGACCCATCGAATTCCGCTCCTCGCATAGTCGAATGGGAAGATCGGCGCGGAGGCATCGCTCCAGCCACGACGATGTCATCGTTCCCGTGTAGAGACAAGAAAGACTCGGCTTATCAGATCTATAAGGGACCGGGCAGACCATTTGCGTGCACTCGCGGCTCGATTTCGTGCCCGAAAGACTCCGGCATACTTCTAAAGTTGTAGTGGCGGTGTGTCCTTCCGGCCGATGCGCCGGGGCCCGCCGTCGGCCAAGCTGGATGCAAAGCCGAGCGCGAGGCCGAGCCTCGTCCCTCTTGTCCATCCTCGCCCCCGTGGGAGCGTGATCGCCTCGCCCCCGTGGGAGCGTGATCGCCGGCGGCCTCGTTCGGGGTCGCCCGGAGGCGAATCGCGCCCGGAGGTGGTGATAGTCCCTATCTGGAACTAAAGTAGTGTCATGAGTCATGCTCGGCGGCACTACGCGCAGTACTGTGGTCTGGCGGCGGCCCTCGACATCGTGGGTGAGCGCTGGACGCTTCTCATCGTCCGAGAGCTCCTGCTGGGACCGAGGCGATACGGCGAGCTGCTCGCCGATCTGCCCGGGATCGGCACCAACTTGCTCGCGGATCGCTTGAAATTCCTTGTGGACAGGCAGGTGCTACGCAAGCCGGCCTCCCGAGACCAAGGCTACGAGCTGACCGAGCTCGGTCAGCAACTGCGCGAGCCCGTGCTCATGCTGGCGCGCTGGGGCATGACGTTTCTCGATGGGCCTGCCGCGGAGCATGAAGTCAGACCCCGCTGGGGGTTCCTCGCGGTCCAGGCGATGATCGACCCGACCCGCGTTTCCCGGACCGATGAGGTCTACGAGTTCCATGTCGACGACGCCGTCTTCCACATTCGTGTTTCCGCAGGCCAGGCGGAGGCGATAGAGGGTAAGAGCGCCGTCGCCCCGGCGATGACCGCCCGCACCGACGCGCGGACCTTCATCGAGATCGGGGCCCAGCGCCGCACCCCGTTCGAGGCGTTGGCCTCCGGGCGCCTCTCGCTGACCGGCGACCCGGACGCGGTG
>CALAED010000489.1 GCA_937891035.1 uncultured Thermomonosporaceae bacterium
GCCAGCTGCCCCTCCAACACCGCACCCGACAACCGCTCCCGCTGCCACACCGCGAAATCCGCATACTGCACCGGCAACGCCGCCAACTCCGCCGCCACACCCCGCACCAACCCGCCGTACAGCACGCTCAGCTCGCGCATCAGCACGCCGGTCGACCAACCGTCGGTGACGATGTGATGGACCGTGAGGGTGAACACGTGGTCGACGTCGGACAGCCGGATGAGCGCGGCCCGCAGCAGCGGGCCGGTTCGCAGGTCGAACGGCCGGCGGGTCTCGCGGCCCACCGCCGCGAACAGTTCGGTGGCGCGCTCGGCCGCCGGCCGCTCCGACAGGTCCACCACCGGCACCGACACCTCAAACGGCGCCCGCACCACCTGCACCCCACGCCCATCCCGCTCCTCGAACACCGTACGCAACGACTCATGCCGAGCCACCAACGCACTCAACGCCCCACCCAACGCCGCGACATCCAGCACACCCCGCAACCGCAACGCAGTGAACGTCACGTACTCCGTGCTCTCCGGCTCGAACTCGGCCAAGAACCACAACCGCTGCTGGGCATACGACAACGGCAACGCCCCATCGCGGGGAACCGGCCTGATGGGCGAGTCGGCGTCGGCCGGCCCGGCGCACACGGCGGCGAGCCGGGCGACCGTGGGATGGCTGAAGACGGCGCGCGGGGAGACCTGTACGCCGAAGGCGGCGCGCAGCCGGGCGGTCACCCGGATGCTCAGGATCGAATCGCCGCCCAGCTCGAAGAAGTTGTCCTCGACGCCGACGCGCTCCACGCCAAGCACCTCGGCCCAGATTCGCGCCACCGCAAGCTCGGCGTCGGTGCGCGGCGCCACATGGTCGCGCGCGGGCGCGCCCCATTCGGGCGCCGGCAGGGCGCGCCGGTCCAGCTTTCCGCTGCTCGTGCGCGGCAACGCGGCCAGCGGCACGAACGCGGCCGGCAGCATGTGCTCAGGCAGCGAACGCGCCAGCCGGTCGCGCAGCGCCGCCGCCGGCGCCTGGCGGCCGGGCGGCGCGACGACGTAGGCGACCAGCCGCCGCACGCCCGGCTCGTCCTCGCGGGCGACCACGGCCGCCGCGGCGACATCGGGGTGGGTCAGCAGCGCGGTCTCCACCTCGCCGGGCTCGATGCGGAAGCCGCGGATCTTGACCTGGTCGTCGACCCGGCCCAGATATTCGAGCAGGCCGTCGGGGGTCCAGCGCGCCCGGTCCCCGGTGCGGTACATGCGGCCGCCCGGCGGTCCGAACGGATCGGCCACGAACCGCGCCGCGGTCAGCCCGGCGCGGTTCAGGTAACCACGGGCCACCTGGTGCCCGGCGAGGTACAGTTCGCCGGGCGCGCCGACCGGCACGGGCCGCAACGCGTCGTCGAGTACGTACGCGCGCACGTTGGGCAGCGGCCGTCCCACCACGGGCCGCCCCGCCATGCCGATCCGGCAATACAGCGCGTCGACGGTGCACTCGGTAGGGCCATAGAAGTTGTAGGCCGCCGTCCCGTCCGCGTCGGCCAGCCGCCCCCACAACGACTCATCCAACGCCTCCCCACCCAACATCAACACCCGCGGCCGATGCCGCCCGCCGTCCAACAACCCGGCCGCCAACAACTGCCGCGCATACGTCGGCGTCAAATCAAGAAAGTCGATCTCCCGCGCCGACACATACCCCACCAACGCCGCCGGATCCAACCGCACCTCATCGCCCACCACATGCAGCTCATGACCCGCCGCCATCAACAACGGCCCCTCCAACGACGTGTCAAAAGAAAACGCCGCCGTCAACGCCACCCGCAACCGCCCCCCCGCATCAGCCGCGAACCCCGCCCGATGACCAAACAACAAATTGGTCAACGCACCATGCTCAACAACCACGCCCTTAGGCGTCCCCGTCGACCCCGACGTATAGATCATGTACGCCGCGTTGTCCGGGCGCAGCGGCCCTGTCCGTTCGGCGTCGCTCAGCTCTCCGGCGCGGTAGCCGGCCAGGACGTTTTCGCCGGGCGTCGCGTCGAGCACCACGACCGGGTCGGCGTCGCGCACCATCATCGCGATCCGGTCGGCGGGCAGCTCGGGGTCGAGCGGCAGATAGACGCCGCCCGCCTTGAACACGGCGAGGATCGCCACGATCGAGTCGGCCGAGCGCGGCAGGGCCAGACCCACCACCCGCTCCGGGCCGACGCCCCGGCCGACGAGGTAACGGGCCAGCCGGTTCGCGCGCGCGTCGAGTTCGGCGTAGCTGACCGCGACGTCCCCGCTCACCAGGGCCGTCGCGTCCGGGGTCGCCACCGCCTGCGCCTCGAACACCTCGGCCACCGTCGCCGGCGGCACGTCCATCGCTGTGTCGTTCCAGCGCGCCAGCACCCGTTCGCGTTCGGCGCCGCTCATCAGCGGCAGCTCCCCCACGGTCCGGCGCGGATCGCGTGCGATCTCGGTCAGCACCAGCCGCAGCCGGTCCGCGATCCGCCGCGCGGTACCGGGGTCGAACAGCCTGGCGTCGTAGGCGAGGTCGACGTCGAGCCGGTCGGTGAGGTAAGCGCGCACGCTGATCGGGAAGTTCGTGGCGTCCCTGGCCTGGACGTCTTTGATGACCGGTCCGTCCGGGCCGCCGGCCCCCTCGTCGTAGGGGTAGTTCTCGAACACCACCATGCTGTCGAAGAGGTTGGTCCCCGCCGGCAGCTCGCTCCAGGTCTGGAGCTGGGCCAGCGAGACGAAGTCGAACCGCCGCGCCTCGCCCTGCGCCTCCTGCAGCCGGCGCAGCCACGCGACCAGGTCAGCGGCGCCGTCGACCCGCACCCGGGTGGGCACGGTATTGATGAACATGCCGACCATCGACTCAACGCCGGGCAGCTCGGCCGGCCGGCCCGACACGGTGGTCCCGAAGACGATGTCCCGCCCGCCGCCATGACCGGCGAGCAGCAGCGCCCACGCGCCCTGCACGACGGTGTTGACGGTCAGTCCGTTGGCCTGGACGACCGCGCGCAGCCGCGCCGACTCGGCGACGGACAACACGAAGCGCGCCGACTCGGCGGACTCGGCGCGGTGCGCCTGCTGAGGGCGCCGGTCGTAAGGCAGCGGCGTGGGCGTGTCGAACCCGGCCAGCTCACCGCGCCAGTACTCCTCGGCGAGCCGCCGGTCCTGGTCGTCCAGCCACCGCAAGTAGTCGCGAAACGGGCGCCGCACCACCGGCTCGGGCTCCCTGCCGCCGACCGCCGCCGCGTAGCGTTCGCACACCTCGGCGAAGACTTGGCCGAGACTCCAGCCGTCCATGATGAGGTGATGGGTGGTCCACACGACCAGCACCCGGTCGCCGGGGAGCCGGGCGATGGCCAGCCGCATCAACGGCGGCGTGTCCAGCGCGCAGCCGGCGGCCCGATCGGCCGCCAGCAGCCGGCCCAGGGCGAAATCGGGCGCGGGCGGCCGGTCGGCGGGGTGCAGCACCGCGTCCAGCTCCGCCGCCGGGAGATCGCGCCAGTCGTGGTAGGTGATGGGCAGCGTCGCGCGGGTCCGGACCACCTGGACCGGCTCGTCGACGCCCTCCCAGACCACCGCCGTGCGCAGCGCTGGCGTGCGATCGACGACCGCCTGCCAGGCCGCGCCGAGGACGTCCGGCGCGGCCACACGTTCCAGCAGCAACCGCGCCTGGTCCACGTAGGTGTCGGCGCCGGCGCCGGGGGCCGCCTCGGCGTCCATGAGGCTGTGGAACAACATGCCGGCCTGCAGCGGCGTCAGGGGGTAGACGTCCTCGACGTCCCTGCCGTCGCCCGCGATCCTGTCGACGGCGGCCTGGTCCAGACGGGCGAGCGGGAAGTCCGACGGCGTACGGCCGCCGGCGCCGGGCCGCGCGCAGTGCTCGATGATCTCGCGCAGCGCCGACAGGGTACGCTCCGCCAGCCGCCGTATGGTCTCCTCGTCGTGCACCTCGGCGGAGTAGAGCCAGGTCAGCTCGAGCCGCCCGCCCTCGACGAGGCCGACGACGTCCAGCTGGAACGGGGCGGGTTCGGCGGGGTCGATGTCCGGGCCCGCGTCGTCCAAGCGGGCCCGGTACAGGCCGGCGCCGTCCCCGGCCGCGTCCCACTGGCCGTGATAGTTGACCCGGATCCGCGGGGCGGGGTCGTCGCGGAGCGCGGCGGCCGGCGAGCCCGGCGGGCTCAGGTAGCGCAGCGCGTCGTAGCTCAGGCCGTGGTGCGGGACAGCTCTCAGCTGTTCCTTCACCGACTTCAGCGCGGCCCCCCACTCCCCCGGCGGCACGGCGAGCGCCACGGGGTACTGGGCGGTGAACCAGCCGACGGTCCTGGTCAGGTCAACCCCGTCGATGCCGTCCAGGCCGCCCGGGCCGCCCGGGCCGTCTGAGATCTCCTGGCGGCCATGGCCTTCCATGGCCACCAGCACGCGGTCGCGGCCCGTCCATTCGGTCAGCGCCCGGCCCAGCGCGGCGAGCAGCACGTCGTTGATCCGCGTGCGGTATGTTCCTGGCACGCTGTGCAGCAGCGCGTCGGTGGCGGCGCGCTCGAGCCGCACCGTGACCGGGCGGGTGGAGCCCATCGTGGCGCTGCCGGCCCGGTCGCGCGGCGGCTCGGCCGCCGCGTCGCGGGTGACCTCGGTCCAGTACGCGAGGTCGCCGTCGAATCGGCCGGCGCGCACGTGGCCGGCGAGCAGCCGGGCCCACCGCGCGAACGCGGTGCCGGTCGGCTCCAACTCGACGGGCCGGCCCGCGGCGGCCTGCCGGTAGGCCGACTCGAGGTCGTCGAGCACGATCCGCCAGGACACACCGTCCACCGCGAGGTGATGCGCGGTGAGGACCAGCCGGGGCGGCCGGCCGGGTCCGAACACGAACAGCAGCGCCTTGATCAGCGGCCCGGTGCCGAGGTCGAGGCCGGCGCGGGCCGCGGTGGCCACGGACTCGACGGCGGCCGGCACCTCGGCGGCGTCCAGCCGCGACAGGTCGTGCCGGGCGAACACATCCGCCGCGTCCGTGTCGGCGACCTCCTGCCGCCACCCCTCATCGGTGCGGAAGAACCGCGTGCGCAGGGCGTCGTGGCGGGCCAGCACCGCCGCCACGGCCGTGCGCAGCCGGGCCAGCTCCAAGTGCATGGACATCGTGAAATGGCGCAGCGGCCCGTGGGTGGCGAAGAACCAGTGCTGCATCGGGCCGAGTGGGGCCGGACCGGTCGGTGCCGGAGCGCGGGTCACGGCCGATTCCGCGGCGTCGCGGGCGGCGGCGTGGACGGCGCCGGCCAGTCCGGCCACGGTCTGGTGGCGGAACAGATCGCCCGCCGACATGGGCAGGCCGGCCTGCCGGGCCCGCGACACCACCTGGAGGCTGAGGATCGAGTCGCCGCCCAGCTCGAAGAAGTTGTCCTCGGCGCCCACCCGGTCCACGCCGAGCACGGCCGACCAGATCTCCGCCAGCCGGCGTTCGGTATCGGTCCTGGGCGCCACGTGCTCGCCCGCGCCGGCCGCGCTCCAGCGCGGGGCGGGCAGCGCGCGCCGGTCCAGCTTGCCGTTGGGGTTCAGCGGCAGCGCGTCAAGGGTGACGATCGTCGCCGGCACCATGTAGTCGGGCAGGATCTCGCGGACGTAGTCGCGCAGCGCGGCGGCGGCCGGCGGCCGGTCCGCGGCGCGGGGCACGACGTAGCCGACGAGGCGGCGATGACCGGCGTCGTCGCGGACCACGACCGCCGCCTCGGCGACCTGCTCGTGGCGCAGCAGCGCGGCCTCGACCTCGCCGAGCTCGATGCGGAAGCCGCGCACCTTGACCTGGTGGTCGGCCCGGCCGAGATAGACGAGCTCACCCTGGTCGCTCCAGTGCACGATGTCGCCGGTGCGGTACATGCGTGCCCCCGGCTCACCGTCGGCGAACGGGTCGGCGACGAACCGCTCCGCGGTCAGCCCGGGCCGGTTCAAATAGCCGCGGGCCAGCCCGCGCCCGCCGAGATAGAGCTCGCCGGGCACGCCGACCGGCACCGGACGCAGCTCGGGGTCGAGTACGTAGGCGCGGGTGCCCACGATCGGGCGGCCGATGGGCGGCGCCTGGTCACCGGTGACATCGCGGTCGCCGTCGGCGTACCACGCCGTGGCGTAGACGGTCGACTCGGTGGGCCCGTAGATGTTGCCGACCCTGGCCGCCGGCCACGCCGCTCTGATCTGCCGTACGGCGTGCGCGGACAAGGCCTCTCCCGCCACCACGACCGTGGCGGGGACGGTGTCCACGACCTCGTTGGCCAGCACCTGCGCCAGCGCCGACGGCACGGCGCTGACCAGGCTGACCGGGCCGGCTCTTCGGCCGGCCAGCGCGAGCACGTCGCGGACGACCTCGACGCGGCCGCCCACCGTCAGCGGGCACAGCAGCTCAAACACCGACACGTCGAAGTTCAGCGAGGTGGAGAACACCACGTGGGAAAGACCGGCGGGGCCGAAATCGGCCCGCGCCCAGGCGGTGAGCCCGGCCACGCTGCGGTGGGCGACGACGACGCCCTTGGGCCTGCCGGTGGATCCGGACGTGTAGATCACGTAGGCGGGATGTGCCGGCGACAGCGGGCCGAGCCGGTCGGCGTCGGTGAGGTTCTCGGCGGCGGCGCCGTCCGGTGCGCCCGGCGCGCCCGGCGCGTCGGATGCGTCGGATGCGGCCGTGAGGTCGGCAACGTCGCTCGCGGTCAGGCGCAGCACCGGCCGCGCATCCTCCATCATGGCCTGGACGCGCTCGGCCGGATGGGCCGGATCGATCGGCAGGTAGGCGCCGCCGGCCTTCAGCACGGCCAGCACCGCCACCACGAGCTGCGCCGACCTCGGCAGGGCCAGCGCCACCAGCCGCTCGGGGCCGACGCCGCGCTCGACCAGCGCGCGGGCCAGCCGGTTCGCCCGCGCGTTCAGCTCGGCGTAGGTCAGCTCCACGCCGTCGCACTCCACGGCGACGGCGTCCGGCGTCCTGGCCACCTGTGCCTCGATCAGCTCAGGGACCAGCCACGACGCCGGTTCGGCCGGCGCGGTCTGGTTCCAGTCCATCAGCACCCGGCGCCGTTCGGCGGCGTCCATCAGCGGCAGCTCGGCCAGTCGCCGGTCCGGGCCGGCCGCCGCCTCGGCCAGCAGGGTGCGCAGGTGTCCGGCCATCCGCGCGATGGTGCGGGCGTCGAACAGGTCGGTGCTGTATTCGAAGGAGACGGCGAGTTCGCCGCCGCGGTCGCTGAACTCGACGGTCAGGTCGAAGGCCGCGGCGGAGCGCGCCAGCGTGACCTCCTCGACCCACAATCCGGCGAACGCCGGTGGGCGGCGCCGGCCGTCCTGCCAGAGCACCATGACGTCGAAGAGCGGGTTGCGGCTGAGGTCGCGTTCGGCGTGCAGGGCGTCGACCAGGCGGTCGAAGGGCACCTCGTCATGGGAGAACGCGTCGAGGGCGGTGTCCCTGACCTGCCCGAGGAACTCGGTGAACGTCAGCGCCGGGTCCACGCCGGCGCGGAGCACGACGGTGTTGACGAAGAACCCGACCGTGCGTTCCAGCTCCGGCCGCTGTCGTCCCAAGGTGGCCGTGCCGACCGCGATGTCGTCCTGGCGCGCGTAGCGGGCGCACCACACCTGGCAGGCGGCGACCAGCGCGGTGAACAGGGTGGTGCCCTGGGCGCGGGTGAGCTCGGCGAGCCGGGCGGTGACGTCGGCCGGCACGGTGAGCCGGTGGACGCCGCCGGCCGAGGTGCGCACCGCGGGACGCGGGCGGTCGGTCGGCAGCTCAAGCGGGGTCACGCCGGTGAGCTGCCGCGTCCAGTACGCGAGATGGGTGTCGGCGGCGCCGCCGTTCGCCGCCGGATCTGCGGGCCGCTCGCGTTGCCACACCGCGAAGTCGGCGTACTGCAACGGCGGTGGCGGCAGCTCCACGTCGCCCTTGGGCGCGGCCGTATAGATCGCGCCCAGCTCTTTGACGAGGATTCCCATCGACCAGCCGTCGGTGACGATGTGGTGCGCGGCGAGCAGCAGTACGTGCTCGGTGCCGGTGACGCGTACAAGCACGGCCCGAAAAAGCGGCCCGCGGCGCAGGTCGAACGGGCGGGCGTACTCCCTGGCCAGCACCCGGTCGAGCTCCGCGGGCGTCGCCGCGGTCGTCACGTCGAGCGGCCGGGCGCCCGGCTCGGGCGCCGGCCGCACGATCTGCACCGGCTCGCCGTCGACCTCGTCGAAGGTCGTCCGCAGCGCCTCGTGCCGCACCACCAGCTCGCGTACGGCTCCGGTCAGCGTGTCCAGGTCGAGCGGGCCGACCAGGCGCAGCGCCTGGGCGCTGTGGTATTCGGCGGTGCCCGGCCGAAGTTGTTCGAGGAACCACATTCGCTGCTGGGCGAACGACAGTGGCAGCGGTCCCGTGCGGTCGGCCGGCTCGATCGCTTCGGCCCGGCCGGCCCGGCCGGCCAGCCGCTCGCGCAGCAGTCGCTGCAGGTCGCCGGGCAGCGCCGAGATCCTGCTTTGGTGCGATGACGGCATGATGTCCTCTCTCACAGTCCTTGGTCGCTGCCGCCACCGGAGGCGACCTGCTCCAGCTCGCGCAAGATCTGCTCTTCGACCAGCTCGGCGAGGGCGGAGACGGTACGGCTGGTCAGCACGTCACGAGGGGTCAGGCTGACGTCGAAGGCCGCCTTGAGCTGCGCGGCGATGGCGAGGCTGCGCAGTGAGTCGCCGCCGAGGTGGAAGATGTCGTCCTCGACCCCCACCCGGTCCACTTCGAGCGCCTCGGCCCAGACCCCGGCGACGACCCGTTCGGTGTCGGTGCGGGGGGCGACGTACTCGGCGCGCCGCGCGACGGTGATCTCCGTCGCCGGCCGGGTGGCCGCGGCGTCAGAGCGCGGCGGTTCGACGCCGTCGAGCTCGCCGTCGGGGGCGGCGACGAAGGCGCGCAGGATGTCCCCCAGCCGGCCGGCGATCCGCTCGATAGAGGTCGCGTCGAACAGGCCGGGGTCGTAGCCGAGTTCGATCGACAGCCGGTCGCCCGGCGAGACCACCAGGCTGAGCGGATAGTTGGTGTTCTCGACGCCGCGCAGGTCGCGCAGTCGCAGGCCGTGCGCGGCCGCGGCCGCGTCGTTGATCGGGTAGTTGTCGACGACGACGATGGTGTGGAACAGGTCGACCCCGCCGGGCAGACCGCTCAAGGCGTGCAGCCGCGGCAGGGACACGAAGTCGAACCTGCGCGCGTGCGCCTGCGCGGCCTGCAGGGCCCGCAGCCACTCGGCCACCCGCGCGGTGGCCGGCACGTCGACCCGCACCGGCACCGTGTTGATGAAGATCCCGGTCATCGTGTCAGCGCCGGGCAGGTCGGCGGGCCGCCCCGACACGGTGGCGCCGAAGCAGACGTCCCGTGCCCCGCTGTCGCGCGAAAGCAGCACCGCCCAGGCCCCTTGGACGACGGTGCTCAGCGTCAGCCGGTGGCGCCGGGCGAAGTCGTAAAGACCGGCCGATTCGCTCTCATCCAGCCGCGCCGTCAGCCAGTCGGCGGAGACGCTCCCCCGCTCGGGTGCCGGCGGCCGGTCGTAGCGCGGCGGCGTGGGCGCGGCCAATCCCGCCAGCGTCCACCGCCAGAACGTCTCCGCCTCCCGGTGGTCGCGGCCGGCCAGCCAGCGCAGGTACTCGGCGAACGGCCGCCGCGGCACCGCCGGCGCGGCGTCCGGCTCGCCGCGGGTGAGCGCGGCGTGCGCGGCGAAGACGTCGGACAGGACCTGGAAGACGCTCCAGCCGTCCAGCAGCAGGTGATGGAAGGTCCACACCACCCGCACCTCGGTCGCCGACAGCCGGGCGAGCGTCAGGCGCAGCAGCGGCGCGACGCCGATGTCCATGCCGGCGACTCGGTCGCCGTCCAGCAGCCGGCGCAGCTCATCGCTACGCTCGGCCGCCGCCAGGGCCGTCCAGTCCAGCCGGGTGACGGGGACCGCGGCGCGCCGGTCAACCACCTGCACGGGAGCCTGGACGCCCTCCCACACCACCCGGGACCGCAGCACGGTGGTCTGGTCCACGACCCGCTGCCAGGCCGTGGCGAGCATGTCGAGATCGGTCACGCCGTCCAGGACGAACGTGATCTGCTGCAGGTAGACGCCCCGGTCACCATGGGACAGCCAGTGATAGACCATGCCGGCCTGCATCGGCGTGAGCGGGTAGATGTCCTCCACCGCCCGGCCGTCGCCCGCCAGCCGGTCCACGGCCGCCTGGTCGAGCCCCGCCAGCGGGAAGTCCGACGGGGTCCGGCCGCCGGCGTCGCCCCGCGCGCAGTGCGCGATGATCTCGCGCAGCGCGCCGATCAGGTCGGCGGCGAGCGAGCGCACGGTCGACTCGCCGTGCACCTGGTCGTGGATCGCGCCCACCACGTCGAGCAGGTGCTCCCGGATCTCGACGGGATTCTCGGCGGCGGCGAGCCCGTGCGGGACGGCCGCGAACGGTCCGGCGGCGCCCACCGGCCACTCGAACCGCCCCAGATAGTTGAAGCTGACCCGCGGCCCACGGCGATGCGGCTCGTGGCCGGCGAGATAACGTAGCGCGCCGTAGCCGAGGCCGCGGCGCGGCACCGCGCGCAACTGTTCCTTGACCGACTTCAGCGTGTCGCCCCAGCCGGCGCCGGACGGGTCGCCGGGCAGGTCGAGCGCCACCGGGTAGATGGTGGTGAACCACCCGACCGTACGGGACAGGTCGACGCCGTCGAACACGTCCTCACGACCGTGTCCTTCCAGGTCGATCAGCACCCGGTCGCGGCCGGTCCACCGGCTGAGCACCCGGCCGAGCGCGGCGAGGAGGACGTCGTTGATCTGCGTGCGGTAGACGCCGGGGACCTCCTGCAGCAGGGTCCGCGTCTCCTCTTCGCTGAGCCGGGCGCTGACCGAGCACGCCGAGCCCGCCGTGTTGGCGCCCTCGGCATCGACCGGCACGGTGGGATCCCCCCAGCCGGTCGCGGCCGTCCAGTGGTCTCGCTCGTCGGCGAAACCGCCGGCGGCCACATGCTCGGTCAGCCGCCTGGCCCACTCTTGAAACGACGTCGTCTTGACGCCGAGATCGATGCCGCCGTCCCCGTCCGGGTGGCGGGCTGCCTGACGGTAGGCGGCCCCGAGGTCGTCCAGCAGGATGCGCCAGGAGACGCCGTCGATCACCAGATGATGCACAGCGACGAGCAGAGCGGGACGCTCAGTCGCGCCGCGGTCGAACAGAACGGCTCTCAGCAGCGGCCCGGCGGCCAGATCGAAGCCCGCGTGGACCTCGGCGGCGACTGCGCGCATGGCCGCCGCCCGCTCTTCGGGGTCCATCCCGGACAGGTCGTGCCTGGCCAAGGTCGCGTCCGGCTCATCAGGCCCGCTCTCGGCCGCCGGCGGGGCGTTGTGCTGCCGCCACCCGCCGTCCGCCGCCCGTTCGAACCGCATCCGCAGCGCGTCATGATGGGCCAGCACCGCGGCGAACGCGCGGCGCAGCGCCGCCTCGTCCGGCCGCTCGACAAGCTCGATGAGAACGGACTGGTCGAAGTGCTCGGGCCGCACCTGATGGGTGGCGAAGAACCAGTGCTGGATCGGCGTCAGCGGCACCTCGCCGCGCACCGCGTCCTGACTCGTGGCGTCCGGCGGCGCCGCCGCCGAAGCGTCCGTCGTGGTCGCCGCTGTGGTCGCCGTCGTGGCGGCGGCCAGCGATTCGACGGTCTGGTGCATGAACAGATCACGTGACGACAGCTCGAGCCCGGCCCGCCTGGCCTGGGCCACCACCTGGATGCACAGGATGGAGTCGCCGCCGAGCTCGAAGAAGTTGTCGGCCACGCCGACCCGGTCTACCCCGAGCACGCCGGCCCAGATCCGCTCGGCCGCGCCGACCGCGCCGACCGCGCCGGCGAGGGCGGCGACCGGCCGGTCCGGGTCGGCGGCGATCGCCTCAAGCAGGCCCGCCAGCCGCTCGGCGTACCCCTCGATGGTCGCGGCCTCGAACAGGTCGGTGTTGTACTCGATCGTCAAGGTGAGCGCGTCGTCGTCGCCGGGGACGAACTCGACGACGAGCTCGAAGCGGGCGGCGTGCCTGGGCAGTGCGTGCTCGGTGACGCGCAGGCCGCCGGCGTCCCGCGACCGCACCACCGCGTTCTGCAGGACCACCAGCGCCTGCACCAGCGGGCTGCGGCTCGGGTCGCGGACCGGCTGGAGTTCATCGACGAGCCGGTCGAACGGCACCTCGTCGTGCGCGAACGCCTCCAGCACGGTTTCGCGGACCTCGGCGAGGAACTCGCCGTATGTCGTCGACCCGTCCACCATCGAGCGCAGCACGACCATGTTGATGAAGCAGCCGACGACGTCCTCGAGCTCGGCCCGGTCCCGGCCGGAGGTCACGGTGCCGACGGCGACGTCCTTTTGCTCGCTGAGCCGGGCCAGCAGGATCTGCACGGCCGCCGTCAAGGTCATGAACAGCGTCGCCCCGCGCGCCCGCCCCAGCCGGGTCAGCTCGTCGACCAGCTCGGCCGGCAGCCGGCGGCGGTGTACGGCCCCCGCCGTGGTGAGCATGGCCGGCCGCGGCCGGTCGGTGGGCAGCTCGAGCGGCTGAAGGCCGGCGAGCGCGCGCCGCCAGTACGCCACGTCCGCCTCCAGCGCCGGGCCGGCGAGGCGGTCGCGCTGCCATTTCGCGTAGTCGGTGTACTCGACCGACGGCGCCGGCAACGCGGCCGGGACGCCGTCGCGGGCGGCCGCGTACAGCCGGGCCAGCTCCCCGACCAAGAGGTCGACCGACCAGCCGTCGGTGATGATGTGATGCTGGCACAGCACGAGGACGTGGTCGCGTTCGGCCAGCCGGACGAGCAGCGCCCTCGTGAGCGGGCCGCGCCGCAGGTCGAACGGCGCGCGCAACTCCTGGGCCAGCGCCTCGTCCACCGCGGCCGGGTCGGCGGCCGGCACCTCGGTGACGCGCAGCGGCACTTCGCCGCGCGGCGCGACGATCTGCACGCCGCGTCCGTCGACCGTGTCGAACGTGGTGCGCAGCGACGCGTGCCCGGCCACGAGCGCGGCCAGCGCGGTCCGCAGCGCGGCGACGTCGAGCGGTCCGCGCAGGCGCAGCCCGACGCCGGTGTTGTACTCCGTGCCGCCGGAGGTCAGGTCGTCCAGGAACCACAGCCGCTGCTGGGCGGCCGACAGCTGGTGCGTCCGCGCCCGCTCGGGCGCGGCGGTGGTTGCGGCGGCGGGGCTGATCGGCCGGTCCACCCGCGTCGCCGCCGCCGGCTCGTTCCGCGCTTCCGCGGCCGCGCCGTCCACCTCGGCGGCCAGCCGCGCAACCGTCGGCGCGTCGAAGACCGCGCGGGCAGACAGCCGTACGTCCAGCGCGGCCCGCACCCGCGACAGCGCGCGTACGCCCTGGATCGAGTCGCCGCCGAGCGCGAAGAAGTTGTCGTGCACGCCGACGCGGTCCACGCCGAGTACCTCGGTCCAGATCGCCGCGATCGCCTCCTCGGTCGCGGTACGCGGCGGCGCGTCATCCGCCGTGCCCGCGCCGCCCGCACCGTCGGCGCCATCGGCGCCATCGGCGCCATCGGCGCCGCCCGCACCGCCGGCGGGGCCCGGTGCGGGCAGCGCACCCCGGTCGACCTTGCCGTTGGGGCTGATGGGCAGTTCGTCGAGCGGGACGAAGGCCGCCGGCAACATATAGACCGGCAGCGACGTGGCCAAAAACGCCCGCAGGTCACCGGGGTCGACGGGGCGGCCGGCGGCGGGCACGACGTAGGCGACAAGCCGCTTGGTGCCGGGCCGATCCTCTCGCGTCGTGACCACGGCGGCGCCGACATCGGGATGCCGCCGCAGCGCGGACTCGATCTCGCCGAGCTCGATCCGGAATCCGCGGATCTTGACCTGGTCGTCGACGCGGCCGACGAACTCCAACTCGCCGTCGCCGGGAGGTCGGTCGGGACTGGTTGGTTGGGCCGACACGATCCACCGCACCAGGTCCCCCGTGCGGTACATCCGCGTCCCCGGCGCGCCGAACGGATCGGCCACGAACCGCTGGGCGGTCAGGCCGGGCCGGCGCAGGTAGCCGCGGGCCACGCCGATCCCGGCCACGTACAGCTCGCCGACCTCCCCCACGGGCACGGGCCGCAGTTCCTCGTCCAGGACGTGCGCGCGGGTGTTGTAGATCGGACGGCCGATCGGCGGCACGCCGCCGGCGCCAGCCGCCAGCGGCCGGCTCCACGTCGCCACCACGGTGGCCTCGGTGGGACCGTAGGAGTTGATCATCCGGCGGCCCGGGGCCCAAAGGTCGACCAGGTCCGTCGAGCACGCGTCGCCGCCCACGGTCACCATGCGGAACCCGGTCAGCCGAGGCACCGCCTCGGCGGGCACGGTGGCCAGCGCCGCCGGCGGCACGAGCGCGTGGGTGACCCCCCGCTCGGCGATCACCTCGGCCAGCTGCTCGCCGAGCAGCGGGCCGGGCGGCGGCACGACAAGTGCGGCGCCGACGGGCAGCGACGCGCACAGCTCCAGCACCGAGGCGTCAAAGCTCGGCGACGAGAACTGCAGCCAGCGGTCTCCCCGCCGCACGTCGTAGTGGTCGATCTCGGCCGCGGAGAAGCTGGCCAGCCCCCGGTGCGGTACCACCACGCCCTTCGGGCGGCCGGTCGAGCCGGAGGTGTAGATCACGTACGCCGGGTGGTCGAGCAGCAGCGGCGCCGCGCGGTCGTCGTCGGTGGGGGCCCGCTCCGGCATCGTCGCCGCGGCGCGGGCGACGGCCGGCTCGTCGATGGCCACCACCCCGGGCACGTCGCTCAGCGGGGGCGTGCCCGCCAGCCGGGCCGAGGTGATGACCAGGATCGGCGCGGCGTCGGCCAGCATGAACGCGATCCGCTCGGCCGGGTAGTCCGGGTCCACGGGCAGGTAGGCCGCGCCCGCCTTAGCCACGGCCAGCTGCGCCACCACGATGTCCACCGAGCGCGGCAGCGCCAGCGCGACGATCCGTTCCGGGCCCACGCCCCGCCGGATGAGCAGATGCGCCAGCCGGTTCGCGCGCGTCTCCAGTTCGGCGTAGGTCAGCGACCCGCCGTCATACAGCACGGCCGGCAGGTCCGGCGTCCGCTCCACCTGGGCCTCGAACAGCCGTGGCAGCGTCGCGGCCGGAACGTCGTGACCGGTCGCGTTCCACTCGACCACGGAGCCGCCATGGGGCTGGGACAGCATCGAACTCACACCTTTCCGGCGCCTCGCGGCGCGGTGTTTCCGGCGTGCCGCACCGCGACGGCGATGCGGCCAAGCGTTGAAACGCGGCGAGCGCGTCCCCGGACTCGCGGCGGCTACCGCGCCGCGCCGACCGGGACGGCGAGCGGGTGCCGGCGCGCGAGCCGGCCGTTGACCTGGATTCCGTTGATCTCGCCGGTCGCCGGGTCGCGCTGGAAGCGCCCGCCGGGCACACACTGCCCCGATGTCGGGTCGAGCAGCGCGAAGGTCATGCCGTCGGGTCCGCCAAGCACCACGAACTCCTCGCCGTCGACGGCGAGGCGGCAGTGCCCGTCCGAACCGGTGACGACATACTCCGAGTCGCCGTTGACATACCTGCCGGCACAGTCCGGCGGCGGCGCGGATGGGACGCCGTCCATGCCGGCGCCGGCGGTGCCGGCGGTCAGGCCGGTGGAGGCGGCGGGGAGGGGCACGCCGTCATCGGCCAGCCGGCCGAGCAGCTCCTGCCACAATCCGATCCCGGTGCTGGTGTTGGTCGTGAGGGCGACCACCCAGCCGCCGGCGGGGTCGACGCGCAGATAGCAGGCGGTCCCGTCGGCGTTTCCGTCATGGCCGACCCAGTCGGCGGCCGCACCGCCCGTGCCGGTCGCCGCGGCGCGGAAGAGCGCCAGGCCGAGCCCCCACCCGTCGGCGAGGCCGAAGGGCTCGGCCGCGGGCACCGGCCGGCGCATGAGCTCGGCGTGGTCCGGTGACAGTACGGCGGACACGCCCGGCGAAAGGTGCATCCGGCCCAGCCGCACGAGGTCCATGGCGCTGACCGCCAGCGCACCGGCCGGCGCCTCGGCGGCGGCCAGGGACTGACGGACCGGCTGGGTGCGGCCGAGGGCCAGGTTGACCGAGTGGCCGGTGGCCACCGGCCGGCCGCCCGGCCCGCTCCCCGGTGGGCAGATGAACGCGGGCGCGATGCCCAGTGGCCGCAGCAGGATCGACTCCATGGCCTCGGCCCAGCTCATGCCGGTGATCTCCTCGATCAGCCGGCCGGCAAGGATGTAGCCCATGTTGGAGTAGGAAAAGCCGGTACCGGGCGGCAGTACGAGGTTGCGCCGCCGGCAGTGGTCGGCCACATAACGGAGCAGCGAACCGGACGACAGTTCGGTCGAGTCCGGTCCGCTGGCGAATCCGCTTGTATGACTGAGCAGATGTCGGAGGGTGAGCACGTCGCCGAGCTCATCGAGCTCGGGCAACTGGCCGCCGAGCGGCTCGTCGAGATCGAGGTCGCCGTCGGCGACCAGGACCATCGCCAACGTGGCGGTGAAGGACTTGGTGACCGACCCGATGGGGAAGGCGGCATCGCGGGTGACCGGCCGGCCGCCACGATGTTCGAGCTCGCCGAGCTCGATCGCCATCGTCTCGCCATCGTGGTAGATGGCCAGCTGCGCACCGCAGACGCGGTGCTTGCGGACGAGCGCCGACAGCTGATCTTCGAGCCGGACGAGGTGAAGAGCCGGGGCGCCGGGGCGCTCCAACAGACCGATCCCGGATGTGCTCGTGGCATTTCTTTTGGGGGTTTGCTTGGACGTACGTGAATAACCGAGGTGATAAGAAGGTGCCGCTATCGGCACATCATAAGAGCGGGCATCAAGGACACGGTACGGCGCAAAGCGCTGAGTCACGACAATTCCTCTTGGGGGGTCGAATCATCGCTTGAAGGGCACCGCTGGAGGCGGCGCACCTCGCTGCAGATTGGGCTGTAATCCGGCAGAACTAGCGCACATGCAAGATTTCCAACCGTGGTCGATGATGGCCAGTGACGGCTCTCACCACTTGGCGATGACCGAGTCACGGGGACTATGTGTTTTTTTCACATGCTCCTGCGTGATGAACCATGACACATCGCGATCTACCAGGGACCTACGGTTACATGTCACC
The DNA here is from genome assembly GCA_937891035.1 of uncultured Thermomonosporaceae bacterium. Taxonomy (GTDB): domain Bacteria; phylum Actinomycetota; class Actinomycetes; order Streptosporangiales; family Streptosporangiaceae; genus CALAED01. The sequence goes on from CALAED010000489.1 coordinate 17,069, forward strand.
TTACGAGCGTTATGTCCGAATGTCAGGCATTCAATGGGCCGCGTCTTCCCAGGTGGGACCGGTTCCGACGGCCACATCGAGCGCGACGCTCAGCGGATAAGCGCCGGTCAGCTCGGTGCGCACCAGCACCTCTAGTCGATCACGCTCGTCTTGAGCCACCTCGAACACGAGCTCGTCGTGCACCTGGAGCAACAATCGGCTCGCCAGCCCCGCGGCGGCCAGCGCCGCGTCGACCTTGAGCATGCCGATCTTGACAATATCGGCAGCCGATCCCTGAATAGGCGCGTTCAGCGCCATTCGCTCGGCGGTTTCGCGGCGTTGCCTGTTGTCGCTGGTGAGGGCCGGCAAATAGCGACGCCGGCCGAGAATTGTCTCGGTGTAACCGGTCCTTCGCGCGCTCTCGACGATATGCTCGAGATAATCGCGCACACCGCCCAGCCGGGCGAAATAGGCGTCCCGCAGCGGCCGGGCCTCGTCCATGCCGATCCGCAGTTGCCGGGCGAGCCCGAATACCGACAGACCGTAGGCCAGCCCGTATGACATCGCCTTGATCTTGCGACGCTGGTCGGCGGTCACCGAGCCGGGCGCGACGCCGAAGACCTGGGCGGCCAGGGTCGCGTGCAGGTCCTCCCCCGAGGCGAACGCGGCCACCAGCGTCGGATCGCGCGACAGATGCGCCATGATGCGCAGCTCGAGCTGGTTGTAGTCGACGGTCATGATCGACTCATGGTCCTCGCCCGGCACGAAGGCGCGGCGGATCCGCCGGCCGTCCTCCGTGCGGATGGGAATGACCTGGAGGTTGGGCTCGGTCGAGGTGATCCGCCCGGTGGCCGCCACGGTCTGCCGGAAATCGGTGTGGATCCGGCCGTCTGCCCCGATCTCCTTGATCAGCCCCGCCACGGTCATCCTGAGCCGCGCCTGGTCGCGGTGACGCAGCAAGATTGCCGGCAGCTCGCTGTCGGTCTGCCCGGCCAGCCAGGTCAGCGCGTACACGTCGGTGGAGTAGCCGGACTTGATCTTCTTCGTCTTGGGCAGCCCGAGCTCGTTGAACAGCACCTCCTGCAGCTGCTTGGTGGATCCGGGGT
>CALAED010000490.1 GCA_937891035.1 uncultured Thermomonosporaceae bacterium
GCCGGCAACGAGAACCCGGAGCTGCCGACCGGCGACGTCGAGGTGGTGGCGAGCGCGATCGACGTGCTGTCGGAGGCCGCGCCGCTGCCGTTCCCCATCGAGGGCGACGTCAACGTCAACGAAGAGGTCAGGCTGCGCCACCGCTACCTCGACATCAGGCGGACTTCGGTGGCGCGGGCGATGCGGATCCGCTCCCAGGCCGCCTTCCTCGTCCACGACGTGCTGCGCGAGCACGGCTTCGTCAACGTCGAGACGCCCACGCTGACCCGCTCCACGCCGGAGGGGGCGCGTGACTTCCTGGTGCCGGTCCGGCTGCGGCCAGGTCACTGGTACGCGCTGCCGCAGTCGCCGCAGCTGTTCAAACAGCTGCTCATGGTCGCCGGGCTCGAACGCTACTATCAGCTCGCCCGGTGCTACCGCGACGAGGACTTTCGCGCCGACCGACAGCCGGAGTTCACCCAAATCGACATCGAGATGTCGTTCGTCGACCAGGACGACGTGCTCGCGGTCGCCGAGGACCTGGTCGCCCGGCTGTGGCGCGAGATCGCCGACCACGAGATCCCGCGCCCGATCCCGCGGATGACCTACGGCGAGGCGATGGCAAGGTACGGCTCGGACAAGCCCGATCTGCGGTTCGGGCTCGAGCTCACCGAGCTGACCGGCTACTTCGCCGACACGCCGTTCCGGGTCTTCCAGGCCCCCTACGTGGGCGCCGTCGTGATGCCGGGCGGCGCGGCGCAGACCCGCAAGGAGCTCGACGGCTGGCAGGAGTGGGCCAAGGCGCGCGGCGCCCGCGGTCTTGCGTACGTGCTCGTTCAGGAGGACGGCGAGCTCGGCGGGCCGGTCGCCAAAAACCTCTCCGAGACCGAGCGATCCGGGCTGGCCGCCGCCGTCGGCGCGCGGCCCGGCGACGCCGTCTTCTTCGCCGCGGGCAACCGGCAGCAGGCGCGCGAGCTGCTCGGCGCCGCCCGGCTGGAGATCGGCCGCCGCGGCGGGCTGATCGACGAGTCGCGCTGGTCGTTCGTCTGGGTGGTCGACGCGCCGATCTTCGAGACGCTGTACGACGAGTCCGGCGCGGAGATCGGCTGGACCTCGGTGCACCATCCGTTCACGGCGCCCAAGCCGGAGTGGGCCGACACCTTCCATGACAAGCCGGGCGAGGCGCTCGCCAACGCCTACGACCTGGTCTGCAACGGCAACGAGATCGGCGGCGGCTCGATCCGTATCCACCGGGCCGAGATGCAACAGCGCGTCTTCGAAGTGCTCGGCCTGTCCAAGGAGGAGGCCGAGGCCAAGTTCGGCTTCTTGCTCGAGGCGTTCAAGTACGGCCCGCCCCCGCACGGCGGGATCGCGTTCGGCTGGGACCGCGCGATCATGCTGCTGGCCGGCGGCGCCTCCATCCGTGACGTGATCGCCTTCCCGAAGGCCGCCTCGGGCTTCGACCCGCTGACCGGCGCGCCCACCGCCATCACCGAGCGGCAGCGCGCCGAGGCCGGAGTTGACGTACAGCCTGAGGAGGCGGTGACCCCGGGTAACGAGCCCGGTCGCATCGTGCGCGCCGACGACAAGCGCAACTAGGGGCCGTCGGGCGCCTCGCCGGAGCCGGCCGACCGCCCCATGAAGGCGAGCAGGCGGGTCAGCTCGTCGGCCCGACGCGGCACCGGCCGCTCGGGGCCGAGCAGCCCGGCCGCGCGTAGCGGATCGGCGATGACCCGCGCGGTCGCGAAGGCGTGGTGCACCAGGTCCGGATCGAGGGCGGGGTCCTGGCTCGTGGCCTGGGCGATGTCCCAGGTGTGGATGAGGATCTCCAGGATGTAGCCGTCGAGGAAGTCGCGCAGCGGTACCTCGCCGAGCTCGCCGAAGGGGATGGCGCGGCGCAGCGCGGCCGGGGTCAGCGCGCCCCCGCACTCCTTGCGCGCGGCCCGCCAGCCTTCGACCGGGTCCGGCCCGGCGAACCGGCCGGGCGCGATGTTGACGTTGTCCGGCGGCACTGCTGCGGCCAGGTCGCGGATCATGTGCTGGCCGCCGATCATGTGTCCGGCCACGTCGCGGACGGACCATCGCGTACACGGTGACGGGGCGTCCCAGCCGTCGACGGGGATCGCGCACAGGACCGCTTCGAGGCCGTCAAGCGCGCGCTGGTAGCCGGTGAACTCCTCCGTCATGGAGGCAAGTGATGCGCGCTCGGGTCCGCCTGTCAAGTGGTCCGCCGGATCTGGGCCATTTCCCATAGTCTCGAAGAGTGACGAGGGCGCACCGAGAGCAGGCCGAGAGCCTGTTCGACGACTCCGCCGCCGAGGCGCGCCGCGGGCTCGAGCCGCTCGCGGTGCGGATGCGGCCGCGCGGGCTTGATGAGGTGGTGGGGCAGCGGCACCTGCTCGGCCCCGGCACCCCGATTCGCCAGCTCGTCGACAGGGACGTGCCCATGTCGCTGGTGCTGTGGGGGCCGCCGGGCACGGGAAAGACAACCCTCGCCTCGGTGGTGAGCCGGGCCACCAAGCGCCGGTTCGTCGAGATCTCCGCGGTCTCCGACGGGGTCAAGCAGGTGCGGGGGGCCATCGAGGAGGCCAAGCGCGAGTTGGGCATGACCGGGCGGCAGACCGTGCTGTTCGTCGACGAGGTCCACCGGTTCAACAAGGCCCAGCAGGACACGCTGTTGCCGGCGGTGGAAAACCGCTGGGTGTCGTTCATCGGCGCCACCACGGAGAACCCGTTCTTTTCCGTGATCGGGCCGCTGCTGTCGCGGTCGCTGCTGCTCACCTTGGAGCCGCTCACCGACGATCAGCTCAGGGAGGTCATCGAGCGGGCCCGCGCGGACGAACGCGGCCTGAACGGGGCGGTGGAGCTAGCGCCGGCGGCCGAAGACCACCTGGTCCGGCTCGCCGGCGGCGACGCCAGGCGCGCGCTGACCTACTTGGAAGCCGCGGCGCTCGTGGCCGAGCCGGGTCGGGCGGTCGGCGTCGATACCTTGGAGAAGGCCGTCGACCGGGCCGCGGTGCGCTACGACCGCGAGGGCGACCAGCACTATGACGTCATCAGCGCCTTCATCAAGAGCATCAGGGGCAGCGACGTGGACGCTGCGCTGCACTATCTCGCCCGGATGATCGAGGCGGGGGAGGACCCGAGGTTCATCGCCCGCCGGCTCATCGTGCACGCGAGCGAGGACATCGGGATGGCCGACCCCACCGCGCTCCAGACCGCGACCGCGGCCGCGTACGCGGTGGAGTACGTCGGCCTGCCCGAGGCCCGCATCAACCTCGCCCAGGCGGTCATCCATCTGTCACTCGCGCCTAAATCCAACGCGGTGGTGACGGCGATCGATGAGGCGCTGAGCGACGTCAGGCGCGGCCTGGCCGGCCCGGTTCCGGGGCACCTGCGCGACGCCCACTACAAGGGAGCGCGCGAACTCGGGCACGGGGCCGGCTACAAGTACGCGCACGATCATCCGGGCGGCATCGCCGAGCAGCAGTACGCGCCCGACGCGATCCAGGGCCGCGAGTACTACCGGCCGACCAGGCACGGCATGGAGGCCCGCTTCTCGGAGGTGCTCGAGCGCATCCGCGGCGTGCTGCGCGCGGGGAGCCGGACGGACCGTGCCGAGGGCGAGCCGCGGGCGGCGCAGGGCGATCTCGGCACGCGACACGGCGGACGGGGAAACTCCGCGCGGTAGCGGCCCCTTACCACGGTAGGGTCGGTCCAACCAGCCCCCTTACACCGACGGGAGCGGAACCCGGATGCTTAGTGGCGGACAGGTGGCCGGCCTCATCGTGGCCATGTTCTGGGCCAT
>CALAED010000491.1 GCA_937891035.1 uncultured Thermomonosporaceae bacterium
ACATGGCGGTCACGGCGGCTGCCCGGTTCCGGTGCGGGCGTGTCGCCGGACCGGATGCTGCTGGGCTCCGAGGGCACGCTCGGCGTCATCACCGAGGCGTGGGTCCGGGTGCAGGCGCGGCCCGATCACCGGCTGACCGCCGCCGCCACGTTCGGTTCCTTCGCCGCGGGCGTCGAAGCGGTACGGGCGATCGCACAGGCCGGGCTGCACCCGGCCAACTGCCGGCTGCTTGACGCCACCGAGGCGCGGCTCACCTCGGGCGGCGACGGCGCACACGCCCTGCTCGTCCTTGGCTTCGAATCCGCCGACCACCCCGTCGAGCCCTGGATGGACCGAGCCCTTGACCTGGTCCGAGCCCACGGCGGCCAGGCGGAACCGCCGCGCGGCCCACGCGGCGGCCGAGCCGGCGCATGGCGTTCGGCGTTCCTGCGCATGCCCTATCTGCGCAACTCCTATCCGAGCATCGGGATGGTGGCCGAGACCATCGAGACGGCGGTGACCTGGGATCGCTTCGCCGCTCTGCACGAGAGTGTGGGCGCGGCCGTAGCCGAGGTCGCCCGCGGGCTCGTCACCTGCCGGCTCGCCTTCGTCTACCCCGACGGTCCGGCGCCGTACTTCACCGTGCTCACCCCCGCCCGGCGCGGCGACGAGATCGCGCAATGGGACGAGATCAAGGCGGTCGCCTCGGACGCGATCCTGGCCGGCGGCGGCACGATCACCCACCACCACGCCGTGGGCCGTGACCATCGGCCGTGGTACGACCGGCAGCGCCCCGACCCGTTCGCGGCGGCGTTGCGCGGCGCCAAGGCGGCCGTGGACCCGGCCGGCATCCTCAACCCCGGCGTCCTCATCTGACCGAGCTCCGGCCTAGGGGCGGCGCAGGTGTTGGAGGGCGGGGACGGCGGAGATCTTGTCCTCGGTGAGGTGGTCCCACACGATGCCGGGCGGGCGGCGGGGAGCGGGCGTCCGGATCACCTCGTCCGGCGTGACGATGACGTCGACCCGGAAGTCGTGCCCGGTCTCCGGCAGCGGCTCGCCGCGCACGATCTGCAAGCCGTGCACCGTGGTCGCGATCGCGGTCTCCGCGTCGACCAGGCCGGCCTCGGTGAGCAGCCCGAATTCGAGGTCGGAAAAGCCGCCGCCCTTGCCGACCCGCCGGCCGTCCGGGTCGGCGGCGACCGTGCCGCACACGACGAGGTCGATGTGCGGCATCTCCTCGATCGCCACCGGCACGCCGTATTGGCCCGCGCCCTTGATCGAGGCGGCCTTGCGCGGCGCGACCGGCAGCCGCGCCGGGTCCAGCAGGATGAACGGCCGGTCCTCGGTCAGCCGGGGCACCGCCATGTAGACCCGGCGGCCCTCGGCGAGCGCCCGAGCCCGCACCGGAAGCTGCGGCGAATCGGGATTGACCTTGAGGACCTGGGCGCCGGTCCATTCGGGCAGCCCGGCCAGCCGCTCGGCCGCCTTCTCCGCGCCGATGAAGTTCGGGATCCGGCCGTGCGCCCCCGGGAACCGTGCGGCCCGCTCTCGTTGGAGCAGGTCCCAGATCCGCTCCCGCACCTGGTCCTTGGCCCGAGCCGCCGCCGCGAGATCCACGATCGACAATCTAGTGGTTCGGGGAGGTGGCCGCGCCGAGCCGGACGGCGTCGGGAGCGCGGTGGGCGCCGCGGGCGTGCGCGGCGGCGAAGGGCTCCGCGCCCATGGCGCCGCGGCAGGCTGCGGTGACCCGATCGATGTCGGCCTGCTCGGCCGGGGCGGCGGGCAGGGAGTTCGCCTGCCGGGCCGCGGCGGCGGCACCGAGCACCTCGGCGGCGCGGACGTGGTCGCCGGCCAGCGCCAGCGCCCCGGCCAGGCCTTCCAGAGCACCCACCGTGTCGCGCGGTGCGCCGAGCCGCGCCGCGAGGTCAAGCGCTTCACGGTGCAGGCGCAGCGCGGCGGCGGCGTCGCCGCGCAGTTCGGCGACGAAACCCAGCTCGGCAACGACCATCGGGACGTGCAGGGACGGCGCGGCGTCCTGGGGAGGGGCGGTCTCCAGCAGGTGGCGCAGGCGCGATTCGGCGGTGTCGAGGTCGCCGCTTCTGCGGGCGGCGAAGCAGAGGACGATTTCGGCGAAGACCTCGCCGTTTTGATACCCCTGCTCGGTGGCCAGCCGCAGCGCCCGCGCGCCGTGCTCCAGCGCCGCAGGCTGATCGCCGCGCTGGGTGTGGATCCAGCCGAGCCAGCACAGCCTGATCGCCACTTCGGGCCACAGCCCGAGTTCCTCGGCCAGGCGCAGGGCGTCGCGGTGCAGGCGGGTGGCGCGGTCGTGGTCGCCGGTCATCTCGGCCAGCGCGGCCAGCCAGCCGGTTCCATGACGGCGAGATCGCCCCGAACATGGGCGAGGTTGGCGCGGGTCATCAGGATCGCGGCCTCGGCCCACTGGTCCCGCTCGGCCTCGGCGGCGTCGAGCGCGCGGGCCAGGAGCTTGTCCGCGTCGGCGAGGTCACCGTGCCCGAGCCCGGTGTGGGCGAGGAACCACGCGGTCCTGCCGCGATCGGTGCCGGGGAGGTCGGCGGCCGCGTCGCGGCCGCCGGGGTCGCCCTGGAGCGACTCGATCCCGGCCAGCCAGATCCGGGCTCTGGCGATGAGCGGCTCCCCGGCCACGGCGACCGACAGCACTGCCCGGAGGCAGCGCCGGGCCTCGGTCAGCCGGCCGCGCAGGACCCAGTACCAGGCCAGCGCGTTGACCAGCCGGAGCCCGGCGGCCGCAGCCCGCTCCGCCACGCAGTGATCCAGTACGGCACGCAGGTTGGCGGCCTCGGCGTCGAGGCGGCGCAGCCATCGGCGCTGCTCGGGACCACGGAGGAAGGGCTCAGCCCGTTCGGCGAGGGCGAGATAGTAGTCGCGGTGCCGCCGGCGTACCCACTCGGTCTCGCCCGCATCGAGCAAGCGGTCCACGCAGTACGCGGACACCGATTCAAGCAGCCGGTAGCGCGGCCCGTCGGCCTGCCGCACCATCACGACCAGCGACCGGTCCACCAGCCTGACCAGCAGGTCGAGCACGTCAAGGCCGTCGAGGCCGTCGCCGCCGCAGACCGCCTCGGCGGCCTCCGCCGTGCAGCCGTCCGCGTGCACGGCCAGCCTGCGCAGCACGGCCTGTTCGGGACCGGTCAGCAGCTCCCAACTCCAGTCGATCATCGCCAGGAGCGTGCGCTGTCGCGGCGGGGCACCCCGGTGGCCGGTGGCCAGCAGGCGGAACCGGTCGTCCAGCCGGTCGACCACGCCCCGCAGGCCCAGTGCGCGGACTCTGGTGGCGGCCAGTTCCAGGGCGAGCGGGATACCGTCCAGCCGGCGGCATAGCAGACCAACCGCGGGCGCGTTGTCGGCCGTGAGGGCGAAGCCGCGGACTGCGGCGGCCGTGCGGGCGACGAACAGCCGGACGGCGCCGGCTTCCGCCAGCGCGCTCGGCGCCGTCTCCTCGCGCCCGGGGACCTCGAGCGGCGGGACGTCCCAGACGACCTCGCCGGCCACGCCCAGCGGTTCCCGGCTGGTCGCGAGAACCCGCAGGCCGGGCGCGGCCAGCAGCAGCTTTTCCGCCAGGGCCGCGGCTTCGTCGATGACGTGCTCGCAGTTGTCGATGATCAGCAGGAGGGTTCTGGAGCGCACGGCGGCGACGAGGTCCGCGTGGCCGCTTTCCCTGATGTTGAGCGCCGCGGTGACCGTGTCGGTCACCGAACCGGGGGCGGCGCCGGCCAGCTCCACCATCCACACGCCGTCCGGGTGGGCGTGCGGATCCGTGCGGCCGGCGGCGACCTCGATCGCGAGCCGGGTCTTTCCGACGCCGCCGGGGCCGGTCAGCGTCACCAGGCGTTCGCCGTCCAGCAGCGTGTGTATCTCGGCGACCGCGCGGTCCCGCCCGATCAGCTCAGTGAGCGGTGTGGGCAGCGGCGGGGCGGGCGGCGTCGGGCGGGCCTGGGCGGCCAGGGCCAGCGGCGTTTCCAGGTCCTGGGTGAGGATCGCCCGCTGCAGCGCGGCCAGCTCGGGGCCCGGGTCGAGGCCCAGCTCGTCGGCGAGCCGCCGGCGCGTTTGCTCGTAGGCCTCCAGCGCCTCGGCCTGCCGTCCGGCGCCGTACAGCGCCCGCATGTGCGCCGCCCGCAGGCGTTCCCTGAGCGGGTGGGCGGCCACCAGTTCGCCCAGCTCACCGGCGAGGACCGCATGCTCGCCGAGCGCCAGCCGGGCCGCGGCGGCGTCTTCGATGGCGGTCAGCCGCTGTTCTTCCAGCCGGGCGGTCACGGCACGGGTGAACGGCGCGTCGGCGAAGTCGGCGTACGCGGGACCGCGCCACAGCGCGAGCGCGTCGGCGAGCAGCGCCGCCTTGACCTCGGCATCGCCGGTTTCGCGCGCCCGCGCGGTCAGCATGTGGAACCGCCGCGCGTCCACCGCCTCGTCGTCCAGATCGTCCAGCCGCAGCCGGTAGCCGGGTGGGCGGGAGACGACGAGGTCGCGGCCGCCCGGCTGGGCGTCTTCCAGCGCCCTGCGCAACTGCGAGACCTTCGCCGACAGGGCGCCGAGCGGGTTGCGCCGCGGCGGCTCGTCGCCCCACAGATCCTCGATCAGCCGATCGGCGGAGACCAGGCGCCCCTCGTGCAGCAGCAGTACGGCGAGCAGGGCACGGACCTTCGCGCCGGGGATGGGAACCGGCTCGCCGGCGGCCGTCCACACCGCGAGCGGACCCAGCACCCCGAAACGCATAAACGCACCATAACGGCCATCGCAGCCGGGCGAGAAAGACACCGTAAACCGACCGTAAACGACCTCCGCCATAGTGAGGACACCAGCCGGAAAGCGGATGCGGACGGCGAGTCCGCAGGGCGAGCGCGAGGAGGTCGATGATGGCGGAGAACACCAGACCACAGCTGGCGGTCATCATCGCCAGCACCCGCACCGGGCGGTTCGGGCCTACCGTGGCCGAGTGGTTCACCGACCGGGCCCGGCGCCGCGGCGATCTCGATGTCGAGCTGATCGACCTGGCGAAGGCCAGGCTCCCGCAGACCCTCCGCGACCATGACGAGCTTGTGCCGGCGCGGGTGCGGAGGCTGGGGACGCGGCTGGCCGCCGCCGACGCCTTCGTCATCGTGACGCCGGAGTACAACGGGAGCTTTCCAGCCCCGCTCAAGACCGCCATCGACTGGTTCTACGAGGAGTGGCACGCCAAGCCCGTCGGCTTCGTCGCCTACGGACGGGAGTCGGGCGGCCTGCCCGCCGTCGCCCAGCTGCGCCAGATCTTCGCGGAGCTGCACGCCGTGACGATCCAAAGTGCGATCACTCTTCCGTGTTACTGGGACCTGTTCACCGCGGACGGCGGTTGGCCCAAGGCCACCGCAGCCTGCAACACCAACGTCAAGACCACGCTCGACCAGTTGGTCTGGTGGGCCCGCGCGCTCATGCGGGCCCGCGCCGACAACCCGTACGTCGCCTGAATCTCGAAGGAGTACGTCATGACC
>CALAED010000492.1 GCA_937891035.1 uncultured Thermomonosporaceae bacterium
CCCGCCAATGACCGCTGCCCGCTCTGCCAGCCTACGTCCTGCACAGCCCGTACCCATCGGCTCGACCTACAGACGTATCGGGCAAGACGCCGCGCCGCAACTTCGGCCGGCGCCCGCCGCGGCGAGGTAAAAGGGGCCGGATGGTTCGAGGGGGGCGGAGCCCCCCGCGGGTGGGGAGGAGCCGGGGGGTGCGTGGGGGGCGGAGCCTCCCGCGGGTGCTCATTTGCCGTCCGTCGTGTGCACGATCAGCACGTCGCAGGGGGCGCGGTGGGAGAGGTTGGCCGGCACCGATCCCAAGATCCGGCCGGCCAGGCTGTTGAGGCCGCGGTTGCCGACGACCAGGAGGTCGGCCGGGCGGCGCCGCGCCAGCGTGGCCAGGACGTCTACGGCGTCGCCCTCGACGGCCACCTCGTCGATGTCGGCGGCCCCGGCGGCCAGGGCCCGTTCCCGCGCCGCGCGCAGCGCGTCGTCGGCGGGCGTCGAGCCTTCCACCTTGTAGGCCAGGTCGCCAAGCAGGTCAGCCGCGCTTTGCCGCTCCTTGGCCGGCATCGGATGGTAGGCGCAGGCCAGCACCAGCCTCGCCCCGGTGGCATGCGCCAGCCGGGCCGCGGCGTCGACGGCGCGGAATGAGGAGGACGAGCCGTCGGTGCCCACGACAATGGTTCGGTACGCGCTCACTGCCGCTCCTTACCGCTGAGTAGTTGCACACTGAAACGCTAGCGTCCTGTGGTCCCATCCGTCTCCGTACGTGACCTGTTACTCCCGTGACATCCCTCGCAAATCGCACGTTCTACTCTCCCAACCAGCCGACGTCCCGGCCAAGGCCCGCGCCAAGCGCTACAGCCTGCCCGCCCGCCGATACAGTGGCTTTCATGAGCGCCAGTCCACAGTCCCTGCGTCACGCCTTGGCACAACGCGTCGTCGTCGCCGACGGGGCGATGGGGACGATGCTCCAAGACGCCGGGCCGACACTCGACGACTTCGAGGGGCACGAGGGCTGCAACGAGATCCTCAACATCACCCGGCCCGACATCGTCCGGGCGGTGCACGAGGCCTATCTCGCCGCCGGGGTCGACTGCATCGAGACCAACACCTTCGGCGCCAACCTCGGCAACCTCGGCGAGTACGGCATCACCGAGCGCATCGAGGAGCTGGCCGAGGCCGGCGCCCGCATCGCGAGCGAGGTGGCCGCCGCGGCGTCCACCCCCGAGCGGCCCCACTGGGTGATCGGCGCCGTCGGGCCGGGCACGAAGTTGCCGACGCTCGGGCATGTGCCCTACGCCGCTCTGCGCGACGCCTACCAGCGCACCGCCACCGGCCTGCTGGCCGGCGGCGTGCACGCCATCCTCGTCGAGACCTGCCAGGACCTGCTGCAGGCCAAGGCCGCGATCGTCGGGGCCAAACGGGCCATCGCCGCCGCCGGCGCCGACACGGTGCTCATCGGGCAGGTCACGATCGAGCAGAACGGCGCGATGCTGCTCGGCTCGGAGATCGGCGCGGCGCTGACCGCCCTGGAGCCGCTCGAGCTCGACTTGATCGGGCTCAACTGCGCCACCGGGCCGGCCGAGATGAGCGAACACCTGCGCTATCTGTCCCGGCACGCGCGGATCGGCCTGTCGTGCATGCCGAACGCCGGGCTGCCCCAGCTGACCGCCGACGGGGCGTACTATCCGCTGACCCCGGGGGAGCTGGCCGACGCCCACGACCACTTCACCCGCGATTTCGGCCTCGCGCTCGTCGGCGGCTGCTGCGGCACCACCCCCGAGCACCTGCGGCAGGTCGTCGAACGCGTGCACGGCCGCGCGCTCACCCAGCGCCGGCCGCGGCCGGAGGCCGGCGCCTCCTCGCTCTACCAGCACATGCCGTTCCGGCAGGACACCTCCTTCTTGGCGATCGGCGAGCGGACCAACGCCAACGGGTCGAAGAAGTTCCGCGATGCCATGCTGGAACAACGCTGGGACGACTGCGTCAAGATCGCCCGCGACCAGGCCAGGGACGGCGCCCACATGCTCGACCTGTGCGTCGACTATGTCGGGCGGGACGGCGTGGCCGACATGAAAGAGCTGGCCTTCCGGTTCGCCACCGCCTCGACGCTGCCGCTGGTGCTGGACTCGACCGAGCCGCCGGTGATTCAGGCCGGCCTGGAGATGCTCGGCGGCCGCGCCGTGATCAACTCGGTCAACTATGAGGACGGCGACGGGCCGTCCTCACGGATCGCCCGGCTCATGCCCACGGTCAAGGAGCACGGCGCCGCCGTGGTCATCATGACCATCGACGAGGACGGCCAGGCCCGCACGGCCGACTGGAAGGTGCGGGTGGCCACCCGGATCATCGACGACCTCGTCGCCAAGTACGGGATGCGGGTATGCGACATCATCGTGGACGCGCTGACCTTCCCGATCTCCACCGGGCAGGAGGAGACCCGCCGCGACGGCATCGAGACCATCGAGGCGATCCGCGAGATCAAGCGGCGCTACCCGACCGTGCAGACCACGCTCGGGCTGTCCAACGTGTCGTTCGGGCTCAACCCGGCGGCCCGCATCGTGCTCAACTCGGTCTTCCTCAACGAGTGCGTCAACGCCGGCCTCGACTCGGCCATCGTGCACGCGTCGAAGATCTTGCCGATGGCGCGCATCCCCGATGAGCAGCGCCAGGTCGCCCTCGACATGGTCTATGACAGACGGCGCCCGGCGTCCGATGGCCGCGAGGCATATGACCCGTTGCAGCGGTTGATGGAGCTGTTCGAGGGCGTGGACGCCAAGGCGGCCGCGTCCGCCCGGGCCGCCGAGCTTGCCGCGCTGCCGCTGTGGGAGCGGCTCAAGCAGCGCATCGTCGACGGGGAGATGGACGGCCTGCAGGCCGACCTGGACGAGGCGCTCGCCGAGCGGCCCGCGCTGGAGATCGTCAACGACGTGCTGCTCGACGGCATGAAGGTGGTCGGCGACCTGTTCGGCTCCGGGCAGATGCAGCTGCCTTTCGTCCTGCAGTCGGCCGAGGTCATGAAGACCGCCGTCGCCTACCTCGAGCCGCACATGGAAAAGACCGAGGACGCCGGCAAGGGCCGCATCGTGCTGGCCACCGTCAAGGGCGACGTGCACGACATCGGCAAGAACCTGGTCGACATCATCCTCACCAACAACGGCTAC
>CALAED010000493.1 GCA_937891035.1 uncultured Thermomonosporaceae bacterium
CCGCCGGTATCACCAAGCGGAAATCCATCGTCTCCCGGCCACCCGCCGGCTCGCCGACACCCGCACCCGCGCCACCACCCATCACGCCACCCCTCCCACGCCACAACCACAGCCACCCAGCCACCCACCCGCGCTCACCGACCCCACCCCGCCGACACCCGCACCCGCTCCACCGGCTGATCCGGCTCAGTGGTCGCGCGTCCGTACACGTCTCAGGCCTCCCGCCACGCTCCGTTCGCTGCCCCACCGGCCTCAATCGCTGATCGCGCGGTCGGCCGTACGCATCGGTGCCGGTGGGCGAGATGTGGTCAGCGCGGCGTCACACGCGGACCAGCGCCTTGATGTCGTCGAACTTGCGGGAACCGATGCCCGTGACCTCTTGGAGCTCTTCGACGGCGCGGAAACCGCCGTGCTGGGTGCGGTAGTCGACGATCCGGCGGGCGAGCACCGGGCCAACTCCGGGCAATCCGTCGAACTGCTCCAGAGTCGCGGTGTTGAGATCAAGCTGGGCGCCCGGCGCCGCCCCCGGCACGGCGGTGCTTGCGGGCGGGGCGGGCGCCGCCTGCGGGGCGGGCTTTTGGCCGACGACGATCTGCTCACCGTCGACAACCGGTCTGGCGAGGTTGAGCCCGCCGGGGCCGGCGCCCGAGCGCAGGCCACCCGCGACCTTGATGGCGTCGACCACCCGCGCCCCCGGCCGCAGGGTGACGACGCCCGGGCGCCGGACCTTTCCGATGACGTCGACGACCAGAGCGGCGGGCGAGGTCGGCGTGGCGGCCGGCTGGGCGGCGAGCGAGGGGCGTATCGCGGCGGCCGGCAGGGGCTGCGGACGCGGCCGGGACAACCATAGGAAACCGACCGCGGCCAGCGCGGCGACGACGCCGACCGCGATGAGTGCCCGGGCGCCCGACAGACCCGGGTCCCAGGACCGCTCGGGAGGCTCGGGTGCCGACTGTAGGGTCGCCGCCGGCGGCACGTGCCGCCCCGCGGCGTCCGGGGGCAGGCCGGGCCTGGGTGGCCGCGTTGTCAGCAGCGCGCGCAGCCGATTCGGCGCGACCGTGTCACCACGGCCGCGCCGTCCGGTATCGGTGCTTCTCATGGCGGCCCACGCTAAGGAGGACAGCCACCGCACAACCAGACCTGGTGTCTTCTGTGGACAACCCGGGATTTCGTTGGCCGCCGGGCTCCGCACCGAACCGGTCGTCCATACAAAAGATCCGCATTGTCCCATGCGTGGGAGCGCTCCCACAAACGGGCCTTGCAAGTTTTTCGACCTTAACGCCCGAGATCACAGCGGGAAAGCGCTCTTTCACGAATTTTCATGGGTTTCACAGACCCATCAGTTGACGTCCGTCACCGATCGTGCCCGGCCAGAGCATTCTGACGACCACTTCTCGACTGCCGGGCGAAACGCGGATCTAACACAATCGTCACACATCCCTTGACAGCCGTGATGCCCGGATTGATATTTGGGAGCGCTCCCACCACCCCGCCGCTGGGCGTTCCGCCCGGAAGGGAGTCTTCCTCGTGTCCCCCACAGGAACGGTCGTCGAGCCCGCGGCTGTATCCGTGCCGACGCTGGCCCAAGTGGCCGAGCTCGCCGGCGTCTCACCTGCGACAGCGTCCCGCGTCATCAACGGATCAGCCCGCGTCAGTCACCATGCACGCGCACAGGTGGAAGACGCGATCCGGCGCCTCGGTTACGTCCGTCATCGGCCATCGTCCCGGCCGGCCGGGCGCTCGACAGGGTCGATCGCCGCGGTGGTCTGCGAAGACAGCACGCGTGTCTTCGCCGACCCGTTCTTCGCCCGCGTCTTGCACGGCGCGCGCCGGGCGCTCGGCAAGTCCTCCCAGCTCGTCATCTTGATGGCGGGCGGCGGTCAGCAAGCGGTGGCCGGTTACCTCCGGGGCGGCCACGCGGCCGGTGTGCTACTGGTCAGCACCCGGGGCGACCATCCGCTGCTGCATGCCGCCGCCGGAGTGCCCGTCGTACTGGCCGGCCGGCCGCAGGCGGACAGCTGGATCCCCCACGTCGACATCGACGACCGCGGTGGCGCACGCGCCGCGGTCGAACATCTGCTCAACTCGGGGCGCCGTGCCATCGGCACCATCGCCGGACCACCCGACACGATCCTCGGCGCGGATCGGCTGGCCGGCTACCGAGACGCCGTCACCGACGCGGGCATGCTCAGCTCAGGCCTCGTCGCCTATGGCGACCTCCGTCAGGCTTCGGGCGAGCAC
This sequence comes from uncultured Thermomonosporaceae bacterium, assembly GCA_937891035.1. Lineage (GTDB taxonomy): Bacteria > Actinomycetota > Actinomycetes > Streptosporangiales > Streptosporangiaceae > CALAED01. The sequence goes on from CALAED010000493.1 coordinate 2,242, forward strand.
GCCATGAACCGCCTGCTCGACCGGTGGCCCACCATCGACGCCGTCCTGGTGGCCTCCGACCTCATGGCCGCCGGCGCCATGCGCGCGCTCCACCGGGCCAAGCGCCGAGTGCCCGACGACGTGGCCGTCATCGGGTTCGGCGACTCCGCCATCGCGCAGCACCTGCGGCCTCGGCTGACGACCGTGCACCAGCCGCTTGAGGAGATGGGCGCCCGCGCCACCCACGAACTGCTGTCCCGCATCGCGGGCAAGCCAGTCACCGGCCAGAGCATCGTCCTCAGCACGAAGCTGATCGTCCGCGAATCCGCATAAGTCCGGCGTTAGCCCTCCTCCCCGCCCCGCTCTCCCTCCGTCCCCCAAGCCGACCCTCTCCCCTAAAGCCCCTAAGGCACCAAGGCTCTCGAAGCCCCTCAAGCCCTCGAAAGCCCCTCGAAAGCACCCTCAAGCTACCGAGCCCCTCACCTCATTGATGTCCACCTAGGGGTGTTGGCCCCACCACCCCCATCCCGTCGCGCTCGCGTGAGCGCGACCCCGCGGGTTCAGCGTGCCCGTGGTCAGCTCTCCTCAGGAGGAATCCCCATGAAAAGACGCCGTCGATGGCGGCCGATCCTGGCGCTCGGAGCCGCCGCTTCGTTGCTCCTCGGCGCCTTCGTGACGACGGGTGCACCCGCGTTCGCCGCCGTCCAGTGTCAGGTCGACTACGCCAAGAGCGACTGGGGCTCCGGGTTCACGGCCAACATCACCATTCGCAACTTGGGTGACCCGGTCAACGGCTGGACCCTCCGCTACTCCTACAGCGGCAACCAGCAGCTGCAGAGCGGCTGGAACGGCACATGGACGCAGTCCGGGCAAAGCGTCACGGTCACCAACGCGGGCTGGAACGGCAACCTCGCCACCGGTGCCAGCACCACCACGAGCGCGAACTTCGGCTATAGCGGCACGAACTCTGACCCGACCAACTTCTCCCTCAACAACGTCCCGTGTAACGGCGCCAACGCGGCACCGACGGTCTCCATCACCAGTCCGACCAACGGCCAGCGCTTCCCGGTCGGCAGCAACGTCACGGTGAACGCAACCGCCGCCGACACCTCACCCGGCACCGTCGCGCGGGTCGAGTTCTTCCGCAACGGCATGCTCGCCGGCACCGACACCTCATCGCCCTACAGCTTCACCCACACCAGCCTGCCGGCCGGCAACTACACCCTGCAGGCGCGGGCGATCGACGACCTGGGCGCCTCGGCGACCGCCGAGGTCGCCATCGTCGTCGATGCCGGACCCACCTTGATGGTGAGCCCGGCGGCGGTCAGCGTGCCGGAGGGCGGGACACAAAGCTTTAACGTACGCCTGTCCACGCAGCCGTCCGGGAACGTGACCGTGTCCGCGGCCCGCACCGCCGGTGACGCCGACATCACGGTCTCCGCCGGCGGCTCGCGCACGTTCACCACGTCCAACTGGAACACGACGCAGAGCGTGACGCTGGCCGCGGCCCAGGACGCCGACCAGTCCCCCGGCCAGGCGACGATCACAGTGAGCGCCACGGGCTATCCGTCGGTGCCGGTCACCGCAACCGAACAAGACGATGACGGACCCGCGCAAAGCTCGTACATCCAAGAGTTCACGACTCAGTACAACAAGCTCAAGGCCCCGGGGAACGGCTACTTCTCGCCCGAGGGCATCCCGTATCACTCGATCGAGACGCTGATGGTCGAGGCTCCCGACCACGGGCACGAGACCACGTCCGAGGCGTTCAGCTTCTGGCTCTGGCTCGAGGCGCAGCACGGCCGGGTCAGCGGCGACTGGGCGCCGTTCAACCAGGCGTGGACGACGATGGAGACCTACATCATCCCGTCCTCGGCCGGTCAGCCCGGTGGCCAGTCCACCTACAACGCCAACGACCCGGCCGACTACGCGCCGGAGTTCAACCAGCCGAGCGGATACCCGTCGCCGCTGGACGCCAACATCACCGCCGGTCAGGACCCGCTGGCAGGCGAGTTGCAGCAGACATACGGCAACCGGCTCATCTACCAGATGCACTGGCTGCTGGACGTCGACGACGCCTACGGCTTCGGCACCGGCCGTACCAGCGCCGAGTGCGGCGACAACACGCAGCGAGTGACCTACATCAACACCTATCAGCGCGGCCCGCAGGAGTCGGTCTGGGAGACCGTGCCGCACCCGTCGTGTGAGACCGGCCGGTTCGGCCAGTCGGGCTCCGGATTCCCGCCGCTCTTCGTCCAGGGCTCCGGCGCCAACCAGTGGCGGTACACCTCCGCCCCGGACGCCGACGCGCGCGCCGTGCAGGCCGCGTACTGGGCGCTGCGCTGGGCGACCGAGCAGGGCAGGCAGTCGCAGATCTCGGCCACGGTCGCCAAGGCGGCCAAGATGGGCGACTTCCTGCGGTACGCGATGTACGACAAGTACTTCAAGAACCCGGGCTGCGCCTCGCCCTCCTGCCCCGCCGGCAGCGGCAAGAGCAGCTCCAACTACCTGCTGAGCTGGTACGCCGCCTGGGGTGGCGACATCAGCAACGCCTGGTCCTGGCGGATCGGCTCCAGCCACAACCACGGCGGGTACCAGAACCCGGTCGCCGCGT
>CALAED010000494.1 GCA_937891035.1 uncultured Thermomonosporaceae bacterium
CGGGATCAAGGCGCTCCGCAGGCTGTGCAGCAGCAGAAGGTCACGAAGCACAGCGTCGGCCGGCCATCCCGGATGATTCCGACGCCTCGGGCGTCACGCGGATGCGAGTAACGGCATGTCAGTTCAGCCCACCGCCAACGCACGCCGCCGGCCGCGCCGCCGACGACGGCCCCCGTCTTGTGGCCGGCGATCTCGGCGCGGATCGCTCTCAACGACCTGTTCGATCTGCGACGGCCTATCCGGTGCGGAGGATCGCCGGGACGAGGGTCGTGGCGTACCCACGCCGGTAGAGCGCCGCCGGCCTGCCGAGTTGCGGGACCCGTCGCTGTCCAGTGGGCACCAAGAAGCCGATGGCTCTGGTGACCTTGCGATGGAAGTTGCTGGGGTCGAGTTTGGTGTCCCACACGACTTCATAAACGTGGCGTAGCTCGGCCACCGTGAAGGGCTCCAGGCAGAACGCCGTGGCAACCGTGGTGTACTCCAGCTTCGCGCGGGCGCGCTCGACCCCCTCACGAAGGATCTCCTTGTGATCGAACGCCAGCGGCGTCTCGTCCGAAATCGCCGTCTTCACCGGGACCCAGCGCGCGGCCCGCGCGTCCGTCCCCGCCGTGGGGGTCGGTAGGTCGGGACCGAGTGCGAGGTAGGCCACGGTGATGACACGTCCGCGCGGGTCACGCGCGGGTGCGCCATAGGTGCGCAGCTGTTCCAGGTGCAGCCGCTCGGCGTCCACGTTGGTCTCCTCGAGCAGCTCTCGTGCGGCGGCTTCATCGAGATCCTCCCCATCTCGAACGTAGCCACCGGGAAGGGCGAGGCTGCCGAGGTGCGGTTCTTTGCCCCGCTCGATGAGCAGAACTTGTAGGCAGTCCGACCGCACCGTGAAGATCACCAGGTCGACTGTCACAGAGACGAGCGAGACGTCACCTCTACGTTTGGTGATCACGCTTCATCCTAACTAATGGTCATCTTGACCGGAAATCGTCCCTCGGTTATGGTCGAAGATACCTAAAGTCGTTCGGAGAGTGACCACACAGGTACAGGCATGGCCGGCGGCCGCGTCGCTCCGCCTGCCATGCCGGTGCCCGAGAGATGGTGGAGCGATGACGGCTATCGAACCGTCCCTCGTAGATGTCCTCATGCTCGAGTACCAGCAACTCAAAGAAGAACAGCGCCTGCGCATCGGGATACGCGATCATCTGATCTACGCCACCCTGGGCGTACTCGCCATGGCGGTCGGCGGTGTCGTGCAGCTGGACTCGCCGAAGCTGCTGCTGCTGACACCGCCCGCGTGCATGGCGCTGGGGTGGACGTATCTCGTGAACGACGATCGCATCACCGCCCTCGGCCGGCACGTCCAGACGGTGATCGGCCCGCAGCTCGCGCAACTCCTCGATGCCGGAATCCCCGTTTTCGGCTGGGAGGCGGCTCACCGTAACGACCATTGGCAGCGGACACGCAAACGCTGTCAGCTAGCAGTCGACCTGCTCATCTTCTGTACCCCTGCGCTCGCCGCCCTTGTCGTGGCCTGGTCGTTCACCACCCCATCTCCGATCCTGGCGGCGATCGTCCTCGTGGAAGCGGTCGGGATCGGGTTCCTTACATTCCGACTTGCCACCAACGCACGCACCGCCCTGTCGCGCATGCCAAGCACGAAAGAACCACGGACATGACAAGGATCAACCACGGTGTCTTCGGTACCGACCAAGCGAGCATTACGTTCAACGGCGGCAACGTAGCGATCGGCCGCAACGCTCGCGTTGACAGTGCCGCCTCCTCGCACGGCGGGCCCGGCCAAAACGCATGGAATATCGGCGTCATCACGGCACTGAGCGTCGAGATGCGCGAGGTCGTCGCCATGCTGCGGCGGTTAGGTCACACAGAGCGGCGTACGTATCCCGGCGGGCAACGCTTTTATGAGTCCCACACCGAGATCGGTACCACGCGACTGAAGATTGTGGCGATTCAGGCGCTGAGCCCGGGGCAGCGCTCAACGCCGAGCGCATATCAAAGTCTTCGGGAGCATTACTCTCCTGCTTACGTGGTGCTGCTCGGCATCGCGGGGGGTGTTCATGCGGACCTCCATAACGGTGATGTCATCATCGCGCAGGAGGTCATCTACTACGACCTCCGTAAGGAGACCCCGCACGGGGTCCGCCGACGCGGCCAGAGCCATCCGGTTCCGGCGACGGTCCTACACTCGGTCAACGACTTCTTTGCCGATCACGAAACTCCCCTCCGCCTCGCAGACGAAAAGACCAGGCAGAGCTTTCAGGTCCTGTCGGGACCCATCGGGTCCGGTGAGGCCGTCGTCGCCGACCGCGACGCGGAAATCCGCGCCTACATCAGCTCCTACAACGACAAGACGCTGGCACTCGAGACCGAGGCGGGCGGACTCGCCCAGGCGTTCTACGAAGGCGTAAGCGGTGACAACGCGCCGCACGGCTGGCTGGTCATCCGCGGAATCTCGGACTTGGCCGACACGGCCAAAGACGACGACTTTCACGTAACGGCGGCCCGGCGTGCCAGCCAGGTCCTCAAAACCCTTCTCCCCTACCTGATAGCGGCACCGTGAGCCCCATGAATTGGACCCTCCGCAAGGCGAGATACCAGCCTCTGACCCCCCATCCACTCCCACTGACAGGAATCGGCCGATGATGCCAGATAGCAAGACGCAAACCGGCGTACAAGCGCCCCGCGACGACGTTCCCGCCCCAATCCAGGCCGCACCGGCTACCGGTAGGGACGTCACGCGCTATCTCTGCGCTGCCGTTCAGCAGAACGATCGCCTCGCCCGCCGGGCGATCGACTCGATCATCGACGAACCACACCGGCCCGTCGCTTCCTCGCCGGGCGTCGATCTGGCCTGCGTGCTCCGGTACGCACTCGCCGCGCGGCGCAGGCAAACGATTCTGAACGTGGTGCTCGCCGCCATCACGATCGTGATGGTGATCGCGCTTCCGTTCATAGGCGTCGGGCTGTTCGTGCTTTTCATCTTGGCCTGGCTGATCGTGCTGGGCGACGTGCTGACCACGTACTACCGGGTGATCGGACCGCAGCTGAACCGGCGGGACTTCGACCCCGCGAAAGCCCCTGACCCGTTCGAACCCGATCTCCGCGAACGGCTGGCCGACATCGAGGAACAACAGCGCGGTAGCAACGTCACGGTGTTCCCCGCCTATGAACCTTTCATCGGTCACGGTCGGCGGCTTGACATGTGGAACTTCGTCGTCGCCACGGATCGACCGGACGAGAACTTCGACAGCGTCACACCGTTCACGCTGAATGAGCTCTACGAGAACATCGCGACAGGCGTGCGTGCCCTCGGCCTCAAGCACGTCACGCTCAGCGAGCGACTCTTCGTCAGCGGAGCCGACGTGCAGGTCATGCTGGACGACCGCGGGGTGAAGCAGGCGTTGCTCCCGGATCGTTTCGCCCGCCCGAACACGCGTGTCGACGCCGAGCTCCTCAACCGGCTGCGCGAGGAGGGCGACGGCCGGGCTCGGCCGTATCTCGTACTCGAGGTGAACGGCTGGGGTGGGGAGCTGGTGGTCACCACCATGCTGCGCTTCACCTTGAGCCCGACCCGAGACCTGCTGTTCGTCGAGGGCGGCACGTGGCTGCTGGCGCCGATCAACAGCGCCTACCACACTGTCGACTACCTGACCGACCGTCCGCTGTTCCACCAGCTCCGCGCCCTCGCATGGAGCGCCCTCGGGCGCACGCCCGGTCAGCTCCTGCGGAGCGTGCCCGCCGTCGCCTCCATGGTCGCGTCGCCGTTTTTGTCTGACCGAAAGGAGCGCGAGCAGCGCCGCGAGATCGATCAGCAGAGTTTCAACTACGGAGCGCTGATGAGCATCCGCGAAGAGACCGCCGACCGCGTCTACCATCACTACTTCCAGAACGTTGACCGGCAGCTGTATGCGAAAGCGGTCATGCGCCGGGCCATGGACCAGCTAACCGACTTCCTGAAGCAGCACCATGTCGACGTCTCCGACCTTCGGGAACAGCAGAACGTGATCTACAACAGCGGGATCTTCGCTTCCGGCGACTCACGGATCAGCATCCGCGACACGTCCATGGCCGTGGGCATGAACGCCCGTGCGATGGTCGGCGTCCGGCAAAACTCCGCGAACAAGAGCTGATGCGGGATCGACGCCGGCTTTCCCAGTCCATGCGAGACGGTCGCCCACTGGGATCCCGATGACCCGATCCGCGCCCGGAGCGGCAGCGGACGCGATCGGGGCGGGGGATAGGGTTTTGAGGGGGATCGTTCGCCGCGGTGGTTGTTGCCGGTCGTACTCGCCGCGCTGGTGCTGGCCGTGATCGTCGGCGCGTTGATCAATCTGTGAGCGTCCAGCTCTTGACGGTCTCATAGCGGATGTCGGCGCCGAGGTGGCTGCGGACGAGATGGATGGCGTCGGCGGTCCAGCGCGTCCCCGCGAAGGCGGCGAGCTTTTCGATCAGCGGCCGGACGTCGGTCGGGCGGCGGCAGCGGGCGAGGGTGAGATGCGGCCGGAACGGCTTGTACTCGGGCTCCCCGGCCCCGGCCCGGCGTCCGGCGGCACCCGCCGACGCGGACATCTTGCTCAGCGCGCGCCGGTCGCCGTACAGCCCAGTCCACAGCACCCGGGCGTGCGCGCCCCGCCCGGGAAAGGCGCCCGCGCCGGCGAACGACAGCTCGAGGCGGGGGTGGCGCGCCGCCACCCGTTCCAGGCGGACCAGCAGCGCATCAAGAGATCGATCTTCCACCTCGCCGAAGAAGGCGAGCGTGATGTGCAGCAGGTCGCGGCGCACCCATTTGAGCTCCGGCCAGGCGTCACGGTAAGGGGACGACAG
>CALAED010000495.1 GCA_937891035.1 uncultured Thermomonosporaceae bacterium
TGGCCGACGACTACGTCGGCGCGGTGATGTCCGATCTGTCGTCGCGGCGCGGCCGGGTGCTCGGCAGCGAGTCGATCGCCGGCGGACGCACGCTGGTCAAGGCCGAGGTTCCGCAACTGGAGATCATCAGGTACGCGATCGACCTGCGCTCGATGTCGCAGGGCACGGGCACGTTCAGCAGGTCCTTCCTGCGGTACGACCCGCTCCCCTCGCATCTGATCGACAAGGTCATCGCGGCCGCCAAGGAGGACTGACCAGGGCTATTCCTGCGGCCATGCCTCCGCGAGCATCTCGCGGGTCTCGCGGAGCAGCTGCGGAAGTACCTTGGTCTGCCCGACGATCGGCATGAAGTTGGTGTCGCCGCCCCACCGAGGCACCACGTGCTGGTGCAGGTGGGCGGCGATGCCGGCGCCGGCCACGCCGCCGAGGTTCATGCCCACGTTGAACCCCTGGGCGCCGCCCGCCTTGCGCAACGCTGTGATGGCGAGCTTGGTGAGCGCGGCCACCTCCGCGGTCTCGGCCTCGTCCAGTTCCGTGTAGTCGGCGATGTGCCGGTACGGGCACACCATGAGGTGGCCGGAGTTGTACGGATACAAGTTGAGCACGACAAAGGCGGCCACCCCGCGGGCGACGATCAGCCCCTCCTCGTCGCTCATCTTGGGGATCTCGCAGAACGGGCACTCGTCCTGCCGATCGGCTCCCGACGGCTTGTTCTCGCCCTTGATGTAGGCCATCCGGTGCGGTGTCCACAGCCGCTGGAAGTGGTCAGGGGCGCCTACGCCGTCCTGTTCTTCCGTGCCGCGCCCCGCCGCCGGCGCCCTCCGGCTCTACGCCCACCACAGCGCTCCTCTTCTCACTCCGGTCGCCCCAGCATAATGACCCCGCTCCGGCAGGCTCGGTCCGCCCTTTATCCCGCCACATCCGACCGGGTCGGGTCATATCGCTTGTCTTCCCTGGCGCACCATCTGTCCGATCCGCCACTATTGGTGGGCTCGGAGACCGCACGGAGAAAGGTACGGGCCACCATGAGCGACCTCGACGACAACCGCACGGCCAACGGAGGCGGCGACGGCGCCGGAGCGGGGGTCGCCGTGTCCGCTCCCGCGCTGCCCGGCGAGTCCGCGCAGCCCTTCTTTCCACCGCCGCCACCCGACCCGCGGACCTGGTCGAGCGGATCAAGATCGAAGACGAAGTCGCCGAGAAGGTGGCCGCGCTCGCCGCGCTCGAGGTGGACGGCGTCGCCGACCTCGGCGGCGACATCGAGCGCACCATCGAGAGCGTGCGCAGCCGCATCGGCGTCGGCCAGCGCCGCGGCAACCAGGGCGTACGGGCCAAGGTGGCCGACCGCGAGGTCGCCATCGACGTCATCATCGTGGTCGAGTACGGCCGGGTCGCGCTGGAGGTGGCCACCGCGGTGAAGGCCAACGTGGCCCGGGCCGCGAACTACATGCTCGGCATGCGGGTCACCGAGGTGAACGTCACCGTCGATGACGTTCGGCTGCCCGGCGAACAGTCGCCGCGCGCGGCCGCGCCGGCCGAGGACCTGGACTCTGCCGCCGAGCACGAGGGCTGAGCCGGGCAGGTTTACCGGGCGAAGGTGATGTCGCGGTCGGCTACCATGAGACGCGTGGCAGGCATGTTCGAGACGGCGGTTCCCTCGCATGTCCTGACTTTCAGCATTTGCGAAGGCCCCGGGAGCGATCCCGGGGCCTTACCACGTCCCGGGGTGGGCTCCCCCGACGACAGGAGCGAACGATGGAGTCGGTTGCGTCCGGCGACGACCCGCGCTCGATAGCATCGAAACCCAGCGACCAGCCGCGCCGATCCAACCAGGGAGATCCCGTGTCCACCGTGTCTGAGCTGCGCATCACCCTCGACGGAAGCGAGCGCGTGGTGGCCGCGGGCACCACAGCGGGGGACGCGGTCAACGCGGCCGAGGGCG
>CALAED010000496.1 GCA_937891035.1 uncultured Thermomonosporaceae bacterium
CCGGCCACGTCGCCGTCGGTGATGAACTTGATCCGGGCCCCCGCCTCGCGGACCTCTTTGACGATCGCCTCATGGCGCGTCCGGTCGAGGATGACGACCGTCACTCCCTGCGGAGACGCCCCCTTCGCCTTGGCGACGGCGCGGATGTTGTCGCCGACAGGGCGCTCGATGTCGACCACGTCGGCCGCCTCAGGCCCGGTTACCAGCTTTTCCATATAGAACACCGCGGACGGGTCGTACATGGAGCCCCGGGCGCTCACCGCGATCACCGAGATGGCGTTGTTCATGCCGAGCGCGGTCAGCCGGGTGCCGTCGATCGGGTCGACCGCCACGTCGCACTCCGCACCGCTGCCGTCGCCGACGTGCTCACCGTTGAAGAGCATGGGCGCGTTGTCCTTCTCGCCCTCGCCGATGACGACGACGCCCTGCATCGCGACCGTGTTGATGAGCTGACGCATCGCGTTGACGGCGGCGCCGTCGGCGCCGTTCTTGTCGCCGCGGCCGACCCATCGGGCCGCCGCCATGGCGGCCGCCTCGGTGACCCGCACGAGCTCCATCGCGAGGTTGCGGTCCGGCGCGTCCTGCGCGGTCGCCAGCGGTGAGGATGAGGATGCTGTTGATTCGGCAGTCACGAGTTTGATCGCCCCCAGGGTCGGTCGGCATGGGCCTCATTCGAATCGTAGTTCCCGCTTGGCAGGGCGTAATCTCTGCGTCTATGAGTACGGAAGCGGCCGCCCCGCACCCCCTGCGGATCTCCGACCGAGGTGCCGCGACCCGCGGCGCCCTGCTGTCGGCGGCGAGAGAGGTGTTCGTCGAGGCCGGCTTCGCCCAGGCGGCGGTGACGGACATCGTGGCACGGGCCGGGGCCAGCGTCGGCAGCCTATATCACCATTTCAACGGCAAAGCTGACCTCTACCTCACCCTCTACGAGGAGTTCCAAAGCCGGCAGCAGGAGCGCACGAGGGAGGCGGTCCGCCGAGCTCGCGACTCGGGCGAGTCCGACCCGATGCGCCTTTTCACCGCCGGCGCGCGCGCCTACCTCGACGGGTGTCTGGCCGAGCGGGACGTCTCGCGGTTGTTCATGTCGGGTGACGGACCCCCGGGTTTCGACCGGGTCATGCGCGACCGGATGCGCACCTGGGCCGGCCGCAACGCCGCGCTCTTCCACACCGAGGACGGCGTGGACGAGGCGCTGGCGGTCGTGCTCACCGGCGCGATGGCCGGGGCGGTCTCGGAGATCTCGCAAAGCGACGACGAGGCGGCCTCCCGCCGGCTCGCCGACGACTGCCTGGGCATTGTGGAGACGATCCGGAACCCGCGTACGAGCCGCCCGTGAGGCCGCGGCTGCGCGCGCGGACCGCCGCACGGCCGTCGCGCCCGCCGGCCGAGGCCGAGCGGCTGCGCGGCGGCGGCCGGCAGTACACCACCGCGGCGGGGGCGTGCGGCGGCCTGGTCGCGTTGATCTGGCTGTTCGTCGTGCGACCAGACGGACCAGCGGCCCCTTCGCGCGTCGACATCACCCAGCAGGCCGCCCGGCTCCGTGCCGTGGCGCCGTACCAGACGTACGTCCCGCGCGGGTTGCCCGCGGGCTGGCTGGTCACCGGTTCCCGGATCACTGGGACGCCGGGGGACGGCCCGGTGGCCTGGCACCTGGGGTTCCGCACCGTGCTCGGCGGGTACGCGGCGGTCGAGGAGAGCGACGAAGATCCTGCCGCCTTCGTGCCGCGCATGACCAACCGGGACCGGCCCGTGGGAGCGCAGCAGGTGGCCGGCGCCACCTGGGAGCGCTACCACCGGCCGGACAAAAGGCAGTACTCGCTGGCCCGCCGACTTCCCGGCGTCACGATCGTCGTGACGGGAACGGCGTCCTACGACGAACTCGCCGCGCTCGCCGCAGCGCTGCGACCGCAGCTCAAGCCCCAGTCACAGCCCTAAAAGCCCCACGTGGGCCGTGAAGTCCGAACGGATCTAAGGCGGGTGCGAAGTCGCGAAGGCGCCCTAGAACGGGGTCTCCGGCCGGCCGTCGTCTTGCGGCCCCCCGTTCTGCCGGCCGCCGCCTTGTCGCGGGCCGTCCTGCCGCTCCGCCTTGGGGGCGGCCGCCAATGCCGCCGACAGCCGGGCCCGGGTGCCCTCGAGCCACTCCTCGCAGACCGCGGCCAGCCGTTCGCCCCGCTCCCACAGGCTGAGCGACTCCTCCAAGGTGAGCCCACCGGCCTCGAGCTTGCGGACGACCTCGGCCAGCTCGTCGCGCGCCCGCTCGTACGACAGCTCCAGCTTCTCCTCCACCACACATGCCAGCCTAGAACCATCCCCCTTCGCCTGGAGAGCGAGCGGCTCAGGCCCCGGCGGCGGTGTCGTCATCGGCCGGACCGCCGGCCGTCGCCGTGATGCGGCCGTCGGCGAACCTGACCAGGAGTTCGTCGCCGATGGCGACGTCGGCGGCGGCCAGGACCACCGTGTCGTCCGGGCGCTGCACGATCGCGTAGCCGCGCTCCAGCGTGGCCGCGGGGGACAGCGAGGTCAGCCGGGCCCTGGTGTGCGACAGCTCGCCGACGGCGGCGTCCAGCGCGCCGGATAGGCAGCGCCTGGCCCGGTCGCGCAGCGCGAGCACCCGTTCTTCCTGGCGTTCGACCTCCCGTACCGGATCGGCCAGCGCGGGCCTGGACCGGGTCGCGGCCAGCCAGGCCAGCTCCCGCTCGACGCGGCCGAGCAGGCAGCGCCGGGCGCGGTCGCGCAGCTGCCGGACGATCTGTGCCTGCTCTCGTACGTCCGGCACGACCTTCTTCGCGGCGTCGGTCGGCGTCGAGGCGCGCACGTCGGCGACGTAATCGAGCAGCGGCGCGTCCTGCTCGTGGCCGATGGCGCTCACCACCGGGGTTCGGGCGGCGGCGACGGCGCGTACCAGCGCCTCGTCGGAGAACGGCAGCAGATCCTCGACCGAGCCGCCGCCCCTGGCAATGATGATCACGTCGATGTGCGGATCGGCGTCCAGCGTGCGCAGCGCCTCCAAGATCTCGGGGACCGCGTACGAACCCTGGACGGCGGTGTTCTCCACGGTGAACCGCACCGCCGGCCAGCGGCGCCGGGCGTTTTCGAGCACGTCGCGTTCGGCGGCCGAGTCGCGGCCGCAGATCAGGCCGACCCGGCCCGGCAGGAACGGCAGCGGCCGTTTGCGCTCGGGCCTGAACAGCCCTTCGGCGGTGAGCAGCCCCTTCAACCGCTCGAGGCGGGCCAGCAACTCGCCCACGCCGACCGGCCTGATCTGGACGGCCGCCAGGGCGAACGACCCGCGGTTGACGTAGAAATCGGGCTTGGCGTGGACGACGACGCGGGCCCCGTCGGCGACCGACGGGCCGGCCTCGTCACAGACGGTGCGGGGGCACACGACGCGCACGGACATGTTGGCGACCGGGTCCCGCAGGGTGAAGTAGACGGTCCCGGCGCGCCGGTTGAGCTCGGTGATCTGGCCTTCCACCCAGATCCGGCCCAGCCGGGTGATCCAGCCCCCGACCAGTTGCAGCACCGTGCGGACCGGTACGGGAGACTCCGCCGAGGTCTCGAGCGCCATGCAGGGAGCCTATGGCAACCCCGCGAGCAAGACGGGCGGCCCGGCGGTCTTGTGGTGATCCGGCGCGGGTGAGATTTTACTGAGAGTGGTGAGTCCGGACGTTGTGATCGTCGGGGCCGGTGTGATCGGCGCCGTCTGTGCTTACTACGCCGCCCAGGCCGGGCTGGCGGTCACCGTCGTGGATCGTGGGCCGGTCGCCGGCGGCACCAGCGGCGCCGGAGAGGGCAACATTCTCATCTCGGACCGAGCCCCCGGACCCGAGCTGTGCTTGGCCCAGCTGTCCATCCGGCTGTGGCGCGAGCTGGCGACGGAGCTTGGCGACGTGTTCGAGTACGAGGCCAAAGGCGGCTTGGTCGTCGCCGGCACCGACGCCGCGCTCGACGGGCTGCGGGACTTCGCCGCCCGGCAGCGAGCGGCAGGTGACGTCGACGCGGTGGAGGTCGTCGGCCCCGCCGGGCTCGCGAGCTATGAGCCTTATCTCGCCCCTGACTTCGCCGGTGGGATGTTCTACCCGCAGGACGCGCAGGTGCAGCCAATGCTCGCCGCCGCGCACCTGCTGCGCGCCGCGCGCGAACGCCACGGTACGCGCCTGCTGACCGGCGTGACCGTCACCGGCCTCCTGACCTCGGGCGGGCGGATCACGGGCGTCCGGACCGGCACCGACGGCGAGATCAGCGCCGGTGCGGTTGTCAACGCGACGGGCACATGGGGCGGCGACACGGCACGGCTGGCCGGGGTGCACCTGCCGATCGAGCCGCGCCGTGGGTTCATTTTGGTCACCGAGCCGTTGGCCGCTCGGGCGGGCGTGCCGCTCATCCGACATAAGGTCTATACCGCTCAATACATGTCAAATGTCGTAAGCGACGAGGCCGGCCTGGAAAGCTCGGCCGTGGTCGAAGGCACCCGGGCGGGCACCGTGCTGATCGGCGCGAGCAGGGAGCGGGTCGGTTTCGACCGGACGATCTCGCTGCCCGTGCTGCGCCGGCTGGCCCGCCAGGCGATCGCCCTGTTCCCCGCGCTCGCCGAGGTCACCGCGATCCGCGCGTACTGCGGCTTCCGCCCCTACAGCCCCGATCACCTGCCGATCATCGGCGCCGACCCGCGCGCCCCCGGGCTGCTGCACGCGTGCGGCCACGAAGGCGGCGGCATCGGGCTGGCCGCGGCGACCGGATACTTGATCGCGCAGAGCCTCACCGGCGCGTCTCCGGACATCGACCTGGTCCCGTTCCGCCCCGACCGGTTCACCGGGACCCCAACATGAGCGCGCCGCGGCATGCGCGGGAGGCTCAGTATGAGCGCGCCGAGGCTTGCGCGGGGAACACACCATGAGCGAGTTCGAGATCACCTTTGACGGACGGCCGGTCCGGGTGACCGCCGGTCAGACGGTCGGCGCCGCGCTCGTCGCCGTCGGGATCAGGTCGTGGCGCCGCACCCGGGTGGCGGGCCGGCCGCGCGGGCTGTTTTGCGGCATCGGCGTGTGCTTCGACTGCCTGGTCACGGTGAACGACCGGCCTGGACTGCGCGCCTGCCTGGTCGAGGCGCGCCCGGGGGACGTCGTGCGGAGCGACCATGCGACCTGACGTGACCGTGGACATCGCGGTGATCGGTGCCGGTCCGGCCGGCCTGGCCGCGGCGGTCACGGCCGCCGCCGCCGGCCCCCGTGTCGCGCTCGTCGACGCCGCCCCGCGCCCGGGCGGTCAGTATTACCGGCACCGCCCGGCGGCTCCCGAGGACGGGGCTCATGAGTCGCCGGTGTTCGCCGGGCTGCGGGAGCGCCTGGACGCGGTGGCCTACCTGCCGGGGCATCGGGTCTGGCACATCGAACCCGGCTTCGTCGTCCACGCGCTGGCGAGTGAGGCCGGTGAGGCCGGTGAGGCGGGCGAGCGAGCCGTCACGATTCGGGCGGCGAGGCTGGTGCTGGCGCCGGGAGCCTACGACAGGGCGCTGCCGTTCCCCGGCTGGGAGCTGCCCGGCGTGCTGACGGCGGGCGCGGCGCAGGCCCTGATCAAGGGGAGCGGGGTGACCCCCGGAGCACGGGCGGTCGTCGCCGGGACCGGGCCGTTCCTGCTGCCGGTGGCGGCCGGGCTGGCCGCGGCTGGTTCCACGGTCGCCGGCGTCTTCGAGGCCAACCGGCCCTTCGGCTTCGGCGCGGCCCTGGCCAGGCACCCCGACCGGCTGGCCGAAGGTGCCGGATACCTCGCCGCGCTGGCCCGCGCCCGGGTTCCGTACATGATGGGCCGGACCGTCATCGCCGCACACGGGGACGACTCCGTGGCCGCGGTGACGGTCGCCCGGCTCGACATCGCCTGGCGGCCGATCGCCGGCACCGAGCGCAGGGTCGAGTGCGACACGGTCGCGGTCGGCTACGGGTTCACTCCGCAGCTGGAGCTCCCGCTCCAGGTCGGCTGCGCCACCGGGATGGCCGCCGACGGCACCCTGGTGGTCGACGTGGACGCCGCGCAACGTACCAGCGTGCCCGGCGTGTACGCGGCCGGCGAG
>CALAED010000497.1 GCA_937891035.1 uncultured Thermomonosporaceae bacterium
GGGTGTGGGATTCGAACCCACGAGACCGGTCACCCGGCCTAGCGGTTTTCAAGACAGACTAACCACAGAACCCGGCATCCCCCCGCATCCTCCGCAATCACATTGCGGCAGGCAGGCCGCGTCCCGCCCTCCCCCGAGAGGCCCGGCCATCTCCCCGTATCCCCCGCCGTCTGCGTCCATTGTGCGACCATTGGACGCAGGCCGGGACCCTGTCCGCCCGGATATTCTGGCGACGCCATGCTGCTCGACGGATCCCCCAGCCAATCCGGCCCCGGCCTCACCGCCGTCTTCGACAACCTCACCGACGAACAGGCCGCCGGCCGCGCCTGCGTCGTCGGCCTCTGCCGCCGCTTCACACCCGACCAGCCGGCCGCCTCCGTAGTGGTCGGCATCGCCAAGGCGACCGGCATGGAGGTGCGGGCATGCCGGTCCGGATGCGCCCAGCTGGTCGGGTGGGTGCCGCCGTCAATGTGGATTCAACCGGCCGTCAGACACCCGGATGGGGATATCCTGTCTCCCAGTGGATCAGGTACACCACAACGTTGAGCCCCCGACCCGGCAAGGGATCGGGGGCTCAGTGCTTTCGAGGTGGTGAGGTCTACAGATCGAAGTCGCCGGCCTTGACCCTGCGGATCAGATCTCCCGCCTCGCGGCGTGAAAATGTCAGCTTCGCCCCGTTGGGATCTTTGGAGTCGCGAATGCCCGCGGTGTCGTCGCCGAAGTTGGCGACCTCGACGCACTGATCGCTCTCGCCGGAGTAGCTACTCGTGCGCCAGGCAGGGCGCGCTGGATCATGATGCGGCATCAGGTACGTTTCCATCTCGTTGGGGGACTGGTCAGGTCATTGCCCGCTTGTGGCGGTCAATCATCGCGATGCTATCCGCCGGGCTTGCCGCGACTGCGATCAGTCGCTGGTATGCCACCTGGAAGCGCTCGACGTCTGTTTCCTCTTCAAGCAGGAGCTGGCCGGCGATGTTCTCGGAGTAGGCCGCATCGGGATCTTTAGGCTCCGGAAACTGCAAGATCGTGAATGGTCCGCTCAACCCTGGGTGAGCGCCGATGTCGAACGGCGCGACCTGGATCGTCACGCGCGGCAGCTCGGCGAGCTCGAGAAGTTGCTCGAGCTGGTCTCGCATGACTGCGTCGCCACCAACGTTGCGGTGGAGGACGGCCTCGTCCAGGACCGCGACGAGACGCAGCGGATCCTGCTCGCGAGTGAGTAGTTCTTGCCGCGCGGCGCGGATCAAAACCCGAGCGTCGATCTCATCGGTGCTCAGCTCGGCGGGGCCATCTCTCATGATGGCTCGGGCGTAGTCGGCGGTCTGAATCAATCCTGGGAGCATGCCGGACTGGAACGTCAGCAGGCTCGCAGCGCCGGCTTCGAGGCCCAGGTATGTCGAGTATCGCTCGCTCAGCATCTTGCGATAGGGGTGCCACCAGTCACGTTCTCGGCCCTGCCTAGCCAACATCAGCAAGTATTCGCGGCGGTCATCATCTTCGACGCTGTAGAGATCGAGCAGATCCGTTATGTCTCGTGGGCGAGGTCGTTGCCAGTGACCGCGCTCCATCCGCGCGAGCTTGCCCGGAGTCCAGTCCAGCCGGCGGTCGACGTCAACCGCCGTAAGACCGGCCGCTTCGCGGAGCATCCGGAGTTCGGCCGATAGCTGGCGGCGACGGAGCGTAGGGCTCCGCCGTGGTTCGGTTTCTGGCATGGAGTCATCCTCCACGGTCACGGTGGGTTGGGTGATCGTAGCGGATTCGGACACTGGCGGACCTTTCCGGCCTAAGTAAATTCGCCTATGGCTATTTCACCATGGCTGCGGCATGCTACGGGAGTACCCCAGTCCACTGGCATGTGGCCGGTCCATCTCTCCGGCTATGACAGGGAGTGATCCCGAGATGACGCAAGATGCAGACCGCCGGGAACGGTCCAGCAGCCCACCACCGACACCAGTCGACGATCAGACCCGCCGGTTCAACGAGTACCTCGTTGAGGTCATCGAGGAGCTCACCGGTTACCACGTCCGGATGTCCCACCTCGGTTTTTGGTGCGCCGACCGCGTCAGCCCGATCACTGAGCTGGAGGAGCAAGAAGGCGTCAAACGGACGCTTCAGTCCGTCGAACCCAAAGATCTTGTCGAGCAGATCCATGCGCAGGCGCGGATCACCCAGCGGATCGCGATGCGAGACGCCGCCCGAATCTGATCGTCCCTCTCACTCCCTGGGGAGCGCCCGCCGCGCGCTGGCTGGGAAACCGTGACGCGCGGCGGGTCTCCGGGGGGAGTGAGAGGACGCGGGACACACGCCCCCAGTGCCGCCCGCCCCCGTGCGGCCTGGCAGGTGTCCCGTTACCGGGGGCTGCGCGGCCCACGTCCGGTGACCGCTCGGGCCGCGCAGCCCCCACCCCGAGACGCCGCGTGGCCCGGAAACGCCAGCCCCGGCACGCGGCGGACACACCCCCGGGTCCAACCCCGCCGCCCCGGGCCGCACGGCCAGAACCCGACAAGAAGGGACCACCGATGACCTCAAGACCGGGCGCGCTGGCGCCACCACCGGACAAGAAAGGCAAATGACCATGGGCTTCCTCAAGGACATCAAGAGCGGCCTCACCGAAGGCAACCTCACCCGCGGCGAGGTCCAGCGAGCCGCTACCAACGAGGAACGCGAGGTCCGCGCGTGCGAGGACCGCATTCGCCGCCACGGCGCCACCGAGGCCATCAACGCCAACCTCGAGCGGCACCGGGCCAGCCTGGAGAACCTCAACGGGGCTCTGCGCGACACCAAGTAACAGACACGCGGCCCCGGGCGCGGTGACCTCATCACCCGGCCCAGGGGCCCCGGACCGGACCAACCACCGAGAAGGAAAAGGAAACGGCAATGTCCGACGACAAGAAGCAGGCGCTCAAGGCCGCCCGCGAGAACCTCGAGCACGTCGCCGCCCAAAGCACGGACGAGACCCCCGCCTACCAAAAGGCCAACAACGCCGTAATCAAGGCGGAGCAGGCCCTGCCCTGGTGGAAGCGCTGACCGCACCTGATCAGCACCCCTACAGGAAGGACTGACCCGTCATGGCACAGATCAACAACATCACGATCACAGGGCAGGACACCGACACACGAATCGGCGAAGTCACCAACGGTGACCTCGTCCTGACCACGGACAAGGGCGGGAAGTAGCCCATGGCGGTCTACGTCAATGGCGTCAAGGTCTCCGACGGCGACCAATACGCGGCCGGCAACCAGGTAGGCGGGCGTGTCATCCGGAACGGCGAAGAGGTCCGGCAAGACGCCGATCCCGGCCCGGCGCCGCAGTAGCAATCAGCACCCCGAACTCAAGCGGCCCCGGGCGCGGTGACCTCATCACCAGCCCGGGGCCTTAACCAGACCCCCGGGAGGGTCCGACCTGATGGACGACTCTATGAGCGCCGGATGGCTCACCGCCACCATCTCCCTGCCGACCGTGGCCGTCCTCGCCCTCATCGCGGGCGGTGCGGTAGCGCTGGCCTCCCTCGGCTGGCAGACGTGGCGGTGCAGCCGCCGGCACGCCGACATCGACGACACCGAGCCCACCGCGTGGGACGACCAGCCCCCGGCCACCACGGCCACCCCCGACCATGACGCCGCCCGGGCGGCGAGCTGACAACCCGGGAGACCACCCCCATGACGCAGCACGCAACGCGGCCCACATCCGCCCAGATCGCCGGAGCGGCCTGCCTCGGCCTCCTTGTCACCGGCATCATCGTCGTCGCCTTCCGCGGTTCGTGGGGAGCGCTCCGCGACGCCGCGCTCGCCGCGCATTTCGACCGCAACGCCGCCGGCCTCTACCCGTTCGCCGTGGACGGTCTCCTCGTCGTCGCGATCGTCGCTGCCGTTTTGCTTCGCCACGACCGTGGAGCACGGCGCTACTGCCTCGGCATCATCGGCGGCTACACCGTCGCGTCCTGGCTAATCAACTTCCTTCACGGGCTGGGGATGTTCCTGGCCGACCCGGCCACCGGCAAGCGGCCCGTACCACCGTGGCCCGTGGTCGTGGTGATCGCGACACTGGTGATCGCGTCGATTTTTTTGGGGTCTCACCTGCTGGTTTTCGTGTGGCGACATCTGTACCCCACCACGGGGGCCAGGCCCGAGGCGGCCGAGGTGTCGCAGGGCGCAACGCCCGCGTCGCAAGACGCAACGCCGCGTGTTGAGCTGCCACCGACCAACCTCGAGCTGGCTAAGGCCGCCTTCCGGGAGAGCCTGGCCCCCGACCGCCAACGGCTGTCACAAAGAGCCCTAGTGGAACGGTATGGAATCAAGGCGCGACAGGCCGCGAAGGTCCAAGACGAGGTGAATCGCGAGCTGACCGCCGAGCACGCCGCACCGAGCTCCACCGAGGCCACCGACGTCGCGGCGCAGCACACCCCGAACGGACGCGTCGACATCCGTGACGGGGCCGGTGGCCGCTGATGGCACAACGCGGCGGCGACAAGCGGCGGAAGGGAAAACCGCCGCCGCTGCGCTACGCCCGCCCCGGGGACCCCACCACCCGCCTGTACGCCCTGCCCGACCCCGACGACATGCCCGCCGCCCTCCTCGAGGACGCCGAAGACATCGTCGAGCTCCAGCCCGAAGTCGTCGAGCCCGTCCCCGTCGACACCCCCAAACCGGCGGTGGCCGGATGGCTGACCGAACGTCAGGGACGGCTCGCCGACGCGCCCCGCATCACCCCGTCGTGGATGCGCAGCCGCGCCGAGCTCGCCTCCAACGCCCTGTTCATCGGCCGGTGGTACGGGCACGTGTGGGGCTACTACGGCCTGCGCACCCCCGTCTATGCGGCCAGGCTGTGGATCCGGGCACCCAAGGGCGCGGCACGCATCACCGGCTGCTGGTACCGGTGGGTGATCGACGCCGAGGCCAGGCCCGCCGTGTCCAAAGCTGCCGCGGGTGAGACCGCGCAGTGGATCGCGGCGGCGACCACGCAGACCAACCGCACCAACAGCCGCCGCAAAGCGTCCCTGTGGGTCGGTGTGCCGGTCGTGTGGCTGGTGTGGGTCGCCGCGCACGTCCTGCCCGCCGCGGCCTGGGCCGCCATCGCGGCCGCGGTGCTGTCCGGGCTGGGCTGGGCCGGCAGGCAGACCGATCGGCCGATCGTGCACCGCTACGTCGCCGTCCGCATGCAGCGGCGCCTCGAATCCGCCGAGGTCGAGACGGCACTGGAGGCGATCGGCGTCAAGGGCCGGGTGGACTGGATCAATCCGATCGCCGTGGATGGACCCGGCTGGCTCGCCGAGCTGGACCTGCCCGGCGCGGCCCTGGCCGATGAGGTGCTGGAGAAGCGTCCGCAGCTCGCGGCGGCGATGCGCCGGCCGCTGGGCTGCGTGTGGCCGGAGAACGACAAGGCGGCTCATCCTGGCCGGCTGCGGTTGTGGGTGGCGCGTGAGGACCCGGCGAAGGCGAAGCGGCGGCTCTGGCCGCTGATGTACGAGGGGCAGGCCGATCTGTGGAAGCCGAGCCCGTTCGGGTTCGACCCGCGTGGCCGGCTCGTCGAGGTCGAGCTGATCGGCACGAACTGGCTGATCGGCGGCGTGATGGGGTCCGGGAAGACCTCGGCGGTGCTGACACTCGCGCTGCTCGCCGCCCTAATGCCGACCGCTGAGCTGCACATCTACGAACTGAAGGGGTCCGGTGACCTGCAAGCAGTCGAGGACGTCGCCCGCGTGTACGTCTCCGGCGACGACGACGAGGACTGCGAGGCCGCGCTCAACGGGATGCGGTGGCTGAAGAAGGAACTCAAACGCCGCAAAGACATCGTCAAAGCGCTTCCCCTCTCGGACGTCCCGAACGGCCGGAAGGTGTCCGCCGCGCTGGCAGCGCGCCGTGAGCTGGGCCTGCACCCGATCGTCGCGATCTTCGACGAGGTACACACCCTGTTCGAGCACGACGAGTACGGGCTTGTGCGCCACCGCCGTGATGGCCGCCCAGTCCGAGTCGTGGCTCGGCCTCACAGCCAGGTAAACCGCGCCAACCCGGCCAACCGGACAATGCCCCGGCTTGGACGGCCCGTCGCGATCACTGCCATCACCCGCTGGGGCAAT
>CALAED010000498.1 GCA_937891035.1 uncultured Thermomonosporaceae bacterium
AGCAGGTCCTGCGCGACCTGCAGCAGCTCGGTGCCGCCGATGATGAACGCGAACGCGACGGAGATGGCGGTCAACATGATGTTGTAGAAGACCTTGCGGACGGGGTTGGTGAACGCCCAGCCGTAGGCGAAGTTCATGAACGTGCCGTCGATCGTGTCCCACAGCGACATACCGGCGGCGAAGATGATCGGCAGGCACAGCACCGCGTACCACGGCAGCGAACCGGCCGCCGCCGCGCCGCCCGCCAGCGCCAGCAGGCCGACCTCGGTGGCCGTGTCGAAACCGAGGCCGAATAGGAAGCCAAGTGGATACATCTGCCCCGGCCTCGTGATCGCCTTGGTGAACCGGCCGAGCACCCTGTTCATCAGGCCGCGGCTGGTCAGTTGCTCTTCCAGCGCCGCCTCGTCGTACGAGCCGCGCTTCATCGCCTTGAAGATCTTGATGATGCCGATGAGGATCACCAGGTTGATGACCGCGATGATGGCCAGAAAGGTGCCCGATATGGCCGGGCCGATCGTGCCGGTGAACCGGTGCAGCCCGGACGAGTCGTCGCCCAGCCCCGTCGTCAGCGACTTGACCCCGAGACCGAGCAGCAGGCACGCGACGAAGACCACCGACGAGTGGCCGAGGGAGAACCAAAAACCGACCGACAGCGGGCGCTGGCCATCGGCCATGAGCTTGCGGGTGGTGTTGTCGATCGCCGCCAGATGGTCGGCGTCGAAGGCGTGCCGCATGCCCAGGAAGTAGGCGGTCAGGGCGATCCCGATGCCGAACAACCGGCCGTCGCCGAGTCGGTGATGCTCCGGCACGACCACGAGCAGAAACACGCCCCAGCCGACGATGTGCAGCAGCGCGATGAAGCCGGCCATTCCGGCGATCCGGCCCAACTCCGCCGAGGTCAGCCTCGCCCGCGCCGTCGAACGTGCCCTGGTGCCCCGCCCTGCCGAACCGTTCCCGCTCTGTTCACTCATGCGATCAACTCAGCTCCCTATCCAGAGGCTGCCGCAGTTGCGAATTATTCGCAACTGGGACAAGTTTGCCAAACCGGCCACGGCTGATTCGACGCCGCGCCCACGGCGGATTGGTCCCCGCGCGGCGCCGGCGGAGCGCCCGATCCGACGGCGAACGGCTGCTTTACGTGACCTGCCCCGCCCCTGCCGGCGCGGGCCTGCGAGACTCTCTCGCATGCGCGTCTTCCTAGGCTCAGATCATGCCGGTTATGAGCTGAAGAGCCGGCTCGTCGAGTGGCTGGCGGCGAGCGGTCACGAGCCCGTCGACTGCGGTCCGGCCAACTACGCGGCGGGCGACGACTACCCGCCGTACGTGCTGCGAGCGGCGGCCCGGACGGCCGCGGAGCCGGGAACGTTCGGCATCGTCATCGGCGGGTCGGGCAACGGAGAGGTCATCGCCGCCAACAAGGTGCGGGGGGTGCGGGCGGCCCTGGTGGGGAGCGACGAGACCGCCGTGCTCGGCCGGCAGCACAACGACGCCAACGTGATCAGCCTCGGCGCCCGGATGCACGATGCGGCGGCCGCTCAGCGCTTCGTCGAACTGTTCCTCACCACGCCGTACTCCAAAGAGGAGCGGCACACGCGCAGGCTCGAGATGATCAGCCGATACGAAGAGACCGGCGAGTTTCCCTCACTGCCGCGCCCCGGCTGACCCTAGAGGCACCGAACAACCCGCTCCTCACCCCGCGTCCCCGACGTTCGCCGGCCAAGCCCGCGCGGCCGGCGGATCGGCGATGGGGAGCGCCCTCCTAGCGGCGGGCCCGGGCGTGCCGCGCCGCTCGTCGCGCTGTGCGCCGTCATCTCGCGCGCGGCCGCCGGCACGCTGATCGCCGTCATCGCCCCGGGCCGGGGTGCCCGCCTCGGTACTGGCGGCGCGGTCGGGGCCGCTCGACCTGGC
Organism: uncultured Thermomonosporaceae bacterium; assembly: GCA_937891035.1. Lineage (GTDB taxonomy): Bacteria > Actinomycetota > Actinomycetes > Streptosporangiales > Streptosporangiaceae > CALAED01. Next base: position 1,909 of record CALAED010000498.1, read on the forward strand.
GCGGCCCGGCCACCGGGTCCGGTCGGGAGCGGCCCGGTCGGGAGCGGGCCGGGCGGCATCGGCCGCGCGCGGGCGGCCCACCGCGTCGTCATCGTCGTCCCAGGGACGTGACACGTCCCGCGCCCGCATCGCCGCGTCCACCGTCACCCGCATCCCAGGCTGACTCATGCTCGCTTTCTTCCCCACTCGCTCTTGACTGACGCGTTCGGCCGCTGGACAAACGCGGCCATGATGCACTAATTAGGACGCGAAGCGAAATCCAGGGACGCTTTTCGGCCGCTGAGTGAGAGTGGCGTGACGGACAGTCAAGGGTGGCGCGGAATTCCACCGTTGCGTGGACTTGCTCGATACGCTTCCGGAGATGCTGCAACGTGTGGTCCACCTGTTCCCGCCCGGGGTGCGCGCCTTCCTGCGACGTATCCCGGTTCTGGTGCGGATCTACCGGTGGCTGCGGCGCGGCAGGCTCAGCAGAGAGCGTTACGTCTTCATAGGGCTGGCCACCGGCGCGATCGCCCTCGGCGTCCTGTCCACCATGTCCCAGGCCTGGTTTCCCTCGAGCGCGGTGGTGCTGACCGTGCTCGCCGGCGGGCTGCTGCTGCGAGTGCGCACGCTCGTCGCGCTGCTCGTCGTCGTGGCCGCGGTGCTGGCCGTCGACTCGATCGTCGAGGGCTACCGCAAAGTCGGCCCGGGCGTCGTCATGGTCGTGATCGTCACCGCCATCCTCGCGATCATGATGGCCCGCAACCGCGAGGAGATCGGCGTGCAGGGCCTGCGCGGCGAATACATGCTCCTCGACCTGCGCGATCGGCTGCGCCGCCAAGGCGAGTTGCCGCCGCTGCCGGCCGGCTGGGATTCCCAGGTGGTCCTGCTGCAGGCGGGCGGCTCGTCGTTCGGCGGCGACTTCGTCGTGTCCTCGTGTGACGGCAAAAGCCTCGAGGTCGCGCTGATCGACGTGTCCGGCAAGGGCACCGGCGCCGGCACCCGGGCCCTTATGCTGTCCGGCGCGTTCGGCGGCCTGCTCGGCTCGGTCCGGCACGATCGGTTCCTGCAGTCATGCAACGCCTACTTGCAACGGCAGCGTTGGGACGAGGGATTCGTCACCGCCGTCCACCTGATCCTCGATCTGGCGACCGGCGAGTACGTCGTCGAATCCGCCGGGCATCCGCCCGCCGTTCAGTTCGACGCGGGCAGCGGCACGTGGCGGGTGAGCACGGCCAAGGGGGTCGTGCTCGGGGTGGTTCCCGATCTACGCACCCAGCCCGAGCGAGGGCTGCTGCGGCCGGGCGATGCGCTGCTGCTCTACACCGACGGTCTGGTCGAGGCGCCCGGCCGCGACCTCGACGCCGGGATCGACCGGCTGCTCGGCGAGGCCGAGCGGCTGGTCCCGCAGGGGTTCCGCAAGGGCGCCAAGGAACTCGTCCAGACCATGGCGGCCACCCGCGACGACGACTGCGCGCTAGTCCTCATCTGGCGGACCTGACCTGACGTGCCTGAGCCGGCGCAGACGCCGGCCCGGTGTCGCCGTCAGCCCGAACGGAGCCGGGTGAACGTGGCGCGGTAGGCGGTCGGCGTGAGCCCCACCTGACGCAGCAGATGGGCGCGCAGTGAGTCCGCGGTGCCGAGCCCGCTGAACCTGGCGACTTCATCGACCGACCTGGACGTCGACTCCAGCAGTTCCCTGGCGCGCCCAATGCGCTGTTGGAGCAGCCATTGCAGCGGGGTGAGGCCGGTCTCGTCCCGAAATCGCCTGGTCAGCGTGCGGACGCTCACTCTGGCGTGCGTGGCCAGGTCGGCGAGCGTGCGGCGCCGGTCGAGCCGCTCCAGTGCCCACGCCCGAGTCGCCCGGGCGTGCCCGCGCACGAGGCCGGGGATGGCCATCGAACGGCACGACGGGCGGAATGGCGAGCACGGCGACGCGATGCGGTGGCGCCGCCGGCGTCGCTGCCGGCGATGGCCCCGGAGTACGCGCCGGAGCGGGTGAAGTGAACGAACGGCGAGGCATGGCCAGAATCTCCGGAATGGTGACGTTCTGGCCACTGCTGCACACGAGAACCGCTCCCGCACAGTGATCAGCGGACGTCGCCGCCGAGGAGGCCCCATGTCCCGAGCCGTCCGCCGGTTCCGTACGATCCACCGAGCCTGGATCGTCGCGGCCGTGGCGTTCGTCGCGCTGATCGGCGCCGCGGGTTTCCGCGCCACGCCGGGCGTGTTAATCGTGCCGCTGCAGGACGAGTTCGGCTGGACGCGGACCGCGACCTCGCTCGCGGTATCGGTCAACCTGATCTTGTACGGGCTCACCGCCCCCTTCGCCGCGGCGCTCATGGACCGGTTCGGCGTCCGGCGGATCACCGCGGCGGCGCTCGCCCTGGTCGCGATGGGCAGTGGCCTCACGGTGTTCATGAACGCGACATGGCAGCTGGTGCTGTGCTGGGGCGTGCTCGTCGGTATCGGCACGGGTTCGATGGCGATGGTCTTCGCCGCGACGGTCGCGAACCGCTGGTTCTTCCGGCATCGCGGCCTGGTCATCGGCGTGCTGACGGCCGGTGGCGCGGCCGGGCAGCTGATCTTTCTGCCGGTGCTGGCCTGGCTGGCCGACCGGCACGGCTGGCGCTCGGCCGCGCTGATGGTCGCGGTGGCCGCGCTCGCCGTCGTACCGCTCGTGATGCTGGTGCTGCGCGACCGGCCGGCCGACGTCGGACTCGAGCCGTACGGCGCGACGGGTCCGGTGGACGCACCGCCGGCCACCGGCGGCACCGCCAGGACGGCCGTGGCGGCGCTGCGGGCCGCCGCCCGCAGGAAGGAGTTCTGGCTGCTCGCCGGCGGCTTTTTCATCTGCGGCGCGTCGACCAACGGCCTGGTGGGCACGCACTTCATTCCGGCGGCCCACGATCATGGCATGGCGGAGACGACGGCCGCCGGCCTGCTCGCCCTCGTCGGCGTCTTCGACATCGTCGGCACGATCATGTCCGGCTGGCTGACCGACCGGATGGACAGCCGGTTGCTGCTCGGCTGGTACTACGGCCTGCGCGGGCTGTCCCTGCTGACGTTGCCCTTGCTGTTCGCCGACTCGCCGCACCCGAGCATGCTCGTCTTCGTGATCTTCTACGGGCTCGACTGGGTGGCCACGGTGCCGCCGACCGTCGCGCTGTCCGGCGAGATTTTCGGTCCGGACCGGGGCACCATCGTGTTCGGCTGGGTGTTCGCGGCGCATCAGATCGGCGCGGCCGCCGCCGCCGGC
>CALAED010000499.1 GCA_937891035.1 uncultured Thermomonosporaceae bacterium
CAACCCGTTAGGACACCAGACCGACACCCGCGCCGTAGCCGCCGGCACCGCCGGTGTACTGCACGCGCTGCACCGCGCCGGCCGCGTCTGCGACCCGGCCGTGGTCCGCCGGCTGCGGGACGACGCGCTGGCCGCGGCCCCGACCAGCGCTCCCGGCCTGCTGTACGGCAGCGCCGGCATCGCCTGCGTGCTGGCCGAGCTCGGGGAGTGCGACGCGGCCGAGACCCTGCTCGCCGCGGCGGCGGCTCATCCGCTGAACAGCACCTCCGCCACGCTCGGCGGTGGCGCGGCCGGTACCGCGCTCGGCCTGCTGATCCACCACCGTCGCACCGGCGAGCAGCGCTGGCTGGATCTGGCTCAGCGGCTGCTCGACCGCGTCCCGGATGGTGACGAGCTCACCTCCCGGCTAAGCCCGACCAACCGGTCCGGGCTGGTCGGCGGGCGGGCTGGTGTGGCGCTGGCGCTGTACGGCTTGTATCGCCGCACCGGGGATTCGAAACTGTTCGCCCAAGGCATGCGACTGCTGGCCGAGGAGCTGGCCTACGCCAAACCCCTGCCGGTGGACGGCCTGGGTTTCAAAACCACGCACGCCGACCGGCGTGTCTACCCCTACCTGTTCGCCGGCAGCGCGGGATACGCCGCAGTGCTCTCCCGCTACCTCGCGCACCGCCCGGACGCCGAGTTCGACATGGCCGCCGACACCGATCTCGGCGCGGCCGATGTGCTGGAACGCTGCCTGCGCGCCTGCACAGCCCGTTTCGCCGTATTCCCCGGACTGTTCACCGGCCTGGCCGGGCTCGCCGTGACTTTGGCCGAAGCCGGAAAGCGGCTGGGCCGGCCCGAACTCGTCGACGCCGCGTTCACCAGCGCCCGTGGCCTGTTCCGGTACGCGATCCCGCGCGCGGACGGGGTGGGCTGGCTCGGCGAACCCGGACAACGCCTGTCCGCCGACCTATGGTCCGGCTCGGCCGGAATCCTGCTCGCCCTGCGTCAACTGACGGATTCCGCGCCGGTCCCCCTGACACCCTCGACGAGCACTTGACCACGTCGAGGGATGCCGTTGCGGCAACACCGAAGAAAAGGAGTGGTCAGCATGGAGGAAGTTCTGCGTTTGCAGGCTGAACTGGCAGTCCAAGAAGAACTGGACTGCAACATGGCAGCGCCCACCATGAGCAGCAGGGGCAGCATCTGCGTGTGACCCATCGCCGGCCGGGCACGGCGACGTCCGTGCCCGGCAGGGTTCCCCTTGTCAGTCCCTAGACCGTCGCGGCCGTGACGACCCCGGACACGCCGTCGCGGGAACGAGCCACAGAGCCGTTCGCGCCGCTCCTAGGCGCGAACCCGGCCACAGCACGCGACAACGGCGGCCCCGCCCAACCGGGCGATGCCGCCGCTCCCAACGATCCTCGACGCTCCTCCGCACCGCCCTGAAGGGTCGGTGTTCGAGTAACGCCCCTTGGGTATCGCTGGCCGCGATGCTGCATCACACTGCTCACCGACGAGCTGGGCGAAGAGGCCGTACTTCCCACCACACGCAAGGAGCTGCGGCGGGCGATCGAGACGCTGTACGCCATTGCGTGGCGAACCAGACGCCGATCCCGATCGCGACGAGGATGTAGAACACCGTGCGCTGATGTCGAGCACCGGTTCCTCCATCAGTTTCCAGGGCGTTTGTCGTGCGGCGGGGACGCGGGTGTGGAGCCGGTGCCGGCCGGGGCGGTGAGCAGCAGCATCGCGCCGGCCAGGGCGGCGAGGACGGAGGCGGAGAGGATGCCGACCTTGGCCTGGCCGATCAGGGCAGCGTCGGTGAAGGCGAGGTCGGTGATGAATAGCGAGACGGTGAACCCGATACCACCTAGCGTGGAGACGCCGAAGATCTCGCGGTGGTGCATGTCCGCGGGCAGGGCGCCCCAACCCAGGCGGCGCGCCAGGTAGGTCACCCCGCCGATGCCGACGATCTTGCCAAGCAACAGACCGATGATCACCGCCCAGGTCAGCGGTTGGCCGAACGCGTCGGCGAGCGCGCCACCGCGCAGGTCGACCCCGGCGTTGGCCAGGGCGAAGATCGGGATCAGTAGGAACGCGCTGACCGGGTGTATGGAGCGCTCGAGGTCGTCCAGGACGTTGCGCCCGGCCACGGGCCGGGCGGGGGTGAGGAGACCGAGCGTGACCCCGGCCAGGGTGGCGTGTACGCCGGATTCCAAAGTGGCGAACCACACCAGCACACCAGCGGGCACGTAGGCCCAAGGCGAGCTCACCGCGAACCTCCGCATACCGGCGACGACCAGCAGCCCGGCCGCCGCGGCGGCCATCCACCAAAGGTTGACGCGGTCGGTGTAGAAGATCGCGATGACGCCGATGGCCAGGATATCGTCGACGATGGCGACGCTGAGCAGGAACAGCTTCGCCCCCATGGAGGCGTGCCGTCCCAGCAGCGCGAGGATGCCGATGGCGAAGGCGATGTCAGTGGCCATCGGAATACCCCAGCCGCGCCCCGCTTCCCCACCGCCGACGACAGCCACGTACACCAGTGCCGGGAGCACGACGCCGCCAACCGCGGCCAGCGCGGGCAAGGCCGCGGCACGGCGGTCGCGCAGCTCCCCGACGACCAACTCGCGTTTGATCTCCAGGCCGATGACGAAGAAAAAGATGACCATCAACCCGTCGTTGACCCAGTGCCGCAGGTCGTGCGTGACGCTCGCCTGCCCGCCGCCCAGGGTGATCTTCTGCTGCCAGAACTGGGCGTAGCCGTCGGCCGCAGGGCTGTTCGCCCACACCAGAGCGCTCGCCGCGGCAATGACGAGCACGATCCCGCCCGCGCTCTCGGCCTGCAGAAACGTCCGCAGCGGCAAGGCGCCTGCAGCCGCCATGCGCTTGACAGGACCAGCCACGACTCTGTCACCTCCCGTGTCCACCACCGCCATGCCGTTCGCGATGGCGACTGCTTGTCACGTCGACTCTCACAGAGATCGCGCACGGCGCGGCCTCCGCCTCACCGGACGCCCAAGGACTTGCGCCGGTGTCGCTCAGGTTGATGGCGCTAAGCGAGATTCCCCACCCCTACTAGATCAACTTCCTCAGTTGGGCGTCCAGTTCAGCGGCCCGGACTCATCGACACAGATCACCCGGCCGTCTTGCGGGGGGTAGTTACGCACCCAGCAGCGGATGGCGGCGACCTCTTCGTCCAAGCGCCAGGAGCATCTCGGCAGTAGGCCCCAGTATGGCGTGGGTTCGCACAGCCAGCTACGGCGCGCAGGCGGCGACCACAGCGGCTCCGGCCTCCGCGATCTGCTCAGCCATGCGTAGTACTCAACTAAAGAATGGGGAGGGTCGGGGACTGGCGCGGTTCCGCAGATCACGGCCCGTTTCCAGTCCCCGCCCGTCAAACCGTGCGTGCGGTTCTCCCGCACACGGCTTACCGACGTTCTTCACCGGCGGCGTTCGGCCTGCCCGCGCCAGTCCCGGAAGGGTCTGGGCGGGATGACGATCCGGTGGAGGCTGGCCAGCCCCAGGTGATCTGGTGAGAGCAGCACCTGGGCGACGCCCCATCGCCAGCCGTGGCGGCGGTTGCCCTTCTTGGACAGCCACAGCCCAAGCCGCCATAGGGCGTAGTTCCCGACCTGACCGAGGACGCGTGCCGAGTTTCCGTAGCGGAAGTACCCAGCCCAGCCGCGCAGGAACAAATTCAGTTCCGTGACGATGACCTCGGCCGGCACCAGCAGCCGCTCCCGGCCGGTGATCTCCCGGATCCGGTCGCGGGCATGCTGGGCCGCCTTGCGTGCGGGCCAGCGGGCGAGGAAGGTCAAGTGCGCCGACTTGGGGGTCCGCCCGCGCACCAGCCGGTGACGAAACCCGAGGAAATCAAATCCGGGACTCCCCTCGGCGAGGTGCACGATGGCCGTCTTGGCCTCCTTGGGCGCCAACCCCAGCCCGGCCAGCAGTTGTCTCAGCCGCGTCAGCGCAGCCTCGGCCTGCTGCCGGGTGGTGCACATCACCACCAGATCATCGCAATACCGGACCAGCACGCCGTGCTGGTCTGTGTCCCATTCCCGGTCCAGCCGGTGCAGGTAGATGTTGCAGAGCAACGGGGATGCCGGACCGCCTTGGGCGGCCCCGGTCACCTCTCGCCGCACCTGTCCGTCTTCCATCACCCCCGCGCGCAGCATCGCGCGCAGCAGCTTCAAGACGCCCTGGTCGCTGATGCGTTCCTCCACCGCGTGCATCAACCTGTCATGCGGAATCTGCGAAAAGCAGTTCGCGATGTCCGTCTCGACCACCCACCGCCGACCCTGCCAGCACTCGTCGATAAGCACCTGCAGGGCATCGTGCGCCGACCGCTTCGGGCGGAACCCGAAGCTGCACGGAAGAAAGTCCGCCTCGAAGACCGGCTCGAGCACGATCTTCACGGCAGCCTGCACGATCCGATCCCGAACCGCAGCGATCCCCAGCGGCCTACGCTCGTTGCTGCCCGGTTTCGGGATCAGCACCTTCCGCGCAGGCAGCGGACGCCATCGCCCCTGCCGCAGATCTCCGGCCACCTCATCAAGAAGCCGAGTCACCCCATACTCCTCGACATCGGCCAGGGTGGTCTTGTCGATGCCCGGCGCGCCGTTGTTACGACGCACCGCGACCCACGCCCGCCACAAGACATCCTCGCGGTAGACCTTGTCTCGCAGCGCATGGAATCGCCTGCTCGGGTCGGCCTTGGCCGCCCGGTAAAGCACATGTTGCAACGCGCGGACCCTGTCCCCACGGACAGCCGCCAGGGTGGACCTAGCCGTATTTCCGGCACTCACCGATCCGGGCCTTTCAACGTGCGCGTGAACGAAGCAGCGGCCCTTCCCTTCACCAAGGGGTTATGTTGTCCCCTCGGCTCGACCGGTACTACGGCCGCCTCCGACTCCCTCCCGACGCTCCGCCCACTTCCCGGCTCCACACCGGTTATAGAGCGACACAATTCCGCGGGCACCGCGAGCCCGCTTCGGCCGGGGAGGGCCTCTCCAGTTCCCGCCGCCACCTTCTGAACGTTCCGCGCCCTCGTACGCCGGAGAGTCCTTCGCGGCTGCCTTCCAGGATCTTCACCGCTTCCATGGCCTTCGCCGTGAGCCGACCGGCTCGGCACTCTCTTCGGTGTCTAACGACGCTTACAGACTTCGCTTACGCTGCGGACCGTTCAGTTGCTCCCCCACAAGGGCTTTCGACGCTGGGCTTCAGCCCGACCCGTTTCCAGGCCAGACCGCCAGCCTGCTACCGGGCTCCCTGGCGACTACCCGAGCCGGACTCACACCGGCAGGCGACGACGAGCTTCCGATCAGGTCATGACCGCTGGACGATCACCTCCATAATCTCTGGACGCACCTGCTGCCGTACTAGGCGCCTACACGGGCCCAGAGCACGAAGGCGGCAACCTCACCCAATCGCACGACGACGCCGCTGATCACGAGCCTTCGACGCTTCTCCGTACCGCCCTTGCGGGTCAGTGTTCGAGTAACGCCCCGTGGGTGGAGCTATGGGGATTCGAACCCCAGACCTCCTCCATGCCATGGAGGCGCGCTACCAACTGCGCCATAGCCCCGCGCGCCGGCTGGGCCGGCGGCCTCGCCAGTGTATCGGAGAGCGGGGCCAGGTTCGAACTCAGGCGTCGCCGACGGCCTTGTCGTCGCTGAGGACGGGTTCGGGCAGGGTGCCGGCGTTGTGTTCGGCGAGGCGCCAGCCGCCGTTGCGCATTTCCGTGACGACCGACCAGTTGCAGTTGGACAGGCCGCCGAGGCGGTCCCAGAGCTCCTCGGGGAGGCCGAGGAGGTTGGCCAGGCCGAGGCGGAGCGCGGCGCCGTGCGAGACCACGACCAGGGGGCCGTCGTCGGGCATGCGGCCGATGGCGCGTTCGAGGGCGGCGCCGACGCGTTTGGCGACCTCCGCGCTTGTCTCGCCGCCGGGCGCCTGCCAGTTGGCGTATTCGGCCGGATACCGGGCCTTGATCTCGGTGTTGGTGAGGCCCTCCCAGGCCCCCCCGCCCCGTTCGGTCAAGTCGGGTTCCAGGTCGACGGGCAGGCCGGTGATTTCGGCCAGGGCGGCGGCGGTGCGGGCGGCGCGCTGCAACGGGGAGGACAGGATCGCGGTCGGGCGGAGGGCGGCCAGTCGCGCCGCGGCCTCCTCGGACTGGGCGACGCCCTTGACGTCCAGCGGGATGTCGATCTTGCCCTGGAAACGGCCTTCGAGGTTCCAAGCCGTCTGACCGTGGCGCCACAGCACGACACGGCGTTTGCTCATGGCGCTTCCCCTGCCCGTACGCGCTGAGCGGCGTGGGCGTTGACGCTCTCCGGCAGCTCGATCTGCGGGCAGTCCTTCCAGAGGCGCTCGAGCGCGTAGAACAGCCGGTCTTCCTCGTGCTGGATGTGCACGATGATGTCCATGTAGTCCAGCAGCACCCAGCGGCCCTCGCGCTCGCCCTCCCGGCGGATGGGCTTGGCCTGTGCCTCCTCGCGCAGCCGCCGTTCGACCTCCTCCAAAATGGCGCGGACCTGCCGGTCGTTCGGTGCGGAGCAGAGGACGAACGCGTCGGTGATGACGAGTTGTTCGCTGACGTCGTAGGCGATGATCCCGTCCGCGAGCTTGTCCGCCGCGGCGTCGGCGGCGATACGGACCAGCTGGACGGCCCTTTGCGATGCGGTCACGGTTATGTCGTGATCCTCCTCGTCGGGAGTGGTACCCAGGACCTACTTTCTCATGGTTCCCGGTAAAGCCCCCGTTTGTTGATGTACTGAACGATCCCGTCGGGCACCAAGTACCAGATCGGCTCCCCCGACCGTACGCGCTGGCGGCATTCGGTGGAGGAGATGGCCAGCGCGGGCACCTCGACGAGACTGACCCGGCCGTTGGGCAGACCTGGGTCGGCCAGTTGATGCCCCGGACGCGTACAGCCTATGAAATGCGCGAGGGTGAACAGTTCGTCCATGTCGCGCCAGCTCAGCATCTGGGCGAGCGCGTCGGCGCCGGTGATGAAGAACAGCTCGGCATCCGGCCCGTAGACCTCGCGGATGTCGCGCAACGTGTCGATTGTGTACGTCGCGCCGGATCGTTCGATATCGACCCGGCTGACGGAGAAACGGGGATTCGACGCGGTCGCGATGACCGTCATCAGGTAGCGATCCTCGGCCGCGGTGACTTTTTGCTCGCTCTTGAGCCACGGTTTTCCGGTCGGGACGAACACGACCTCGTCCAGGCTGAACAGATGGGCGACCTCGCTCGCGGCCACGAGGTGGCCGTTGTGGATCGGGTCGAACGTCCCGCCCATGATCCCCAGGCGGCGATGTTCTTTGTCGCCCGCGAGCGCGCTCATGCGTGTTTCCCGCTCAGCTTCGTCGCGGCCGGATGCGACGGCTTCGCTCGTCGCGTGCTCGCTCGTCCCTCGCTCCGCACGCTCCTCACTCCAGCCGCCGCGCCGCTCCTCAGCACGCTCATGCGAGCGACCCTAACCGGGACGTCGCGGGGCCTTCCTACGGGGGCGGCGTTACTCGAGTCCAGGAATGGGCGGTTCGCCGGATTCCCAGGTAACCACCCGGACGGCCTTGCCGATCTCCACCCGCGGGACCGTGCCGGCCGGGAGCACGCGGACATCGGCGTGCAGCCCGAGCT
>CALAED010000500.1 GCA_937891035.1 uncultured Thermomonosporaceae bacterium
GCACGCCGTGGAGCTGTTCGCCGGGATGCTCGCCGAGATCAGGGCGTACGGAGAGGGCATCATCGTCGCCGAGCAGATCCCCACCAAGCTGGTCCCGGACGTGATCAAGAACACCGCGCTCAAGGTCGTGCACCGGCTGCCGGCCTTCGACGACCGGCACGTGGTGGGCGCGGCGATGAACCTCGACGCCGACCAGTCGCGCGAGGTGGTGTCGCTGCCGCCGGGCGTCGCCGCGGTGTTCGCCGACGGCATGGACCGGCCGCTGCGGGTGCGGATCCCGCTCGGCGAGGACAGGGAGGAGGTGCTGACCGGTCCGCCGCCGCCCATCGACGGGCGGCGCTCCGCCGCATGCGGATGCGAGTGCCGCTCGGGACGCGCCTGCACGCTGTACGAGCTGCGCCAGGCCGATCTGCTCGCCGGGGGCGCCGACTGGTCCTGGCTGCGGCTGTGGGCGGACACCCTCGTGCTCGCCCACGTCGTCAACCGGCCGCTGCCGGCCGTACCGTCACAGCTCGGCCGCGGCTGGTCCAGGCTGGCCCCGCGGCTGCGCGAGTGCATGCTGGCCAGCGTGCTCGACCGCTGCGTGGGCCGGCGGGCGGGCGCGCTGCGCACCGCGTACGCGCCGGCCGAGCTCACCGTCGCGCTCGCCCCCGCGGCACGGGACATGCTCGGCGACGGAACGGACATCCGGGCCGGGGTGGCGCCGGGGGCGAGGTGGGTCATTCCGCAGGTGCGCTGGCTGCACGAGATGGACCGGTTGTTCCCGCACGACGGCACGACCCCCGACAAGCACGCGCCCGCGCCGCCGATGGACTACTCACTCCCCGGCATCAAGCAGCCGCCGGACGCCAAGCTTGGCCACCGCGTGCGGGCGCTGCGGCGCCATCCGCTGTCGATGGAGCTGGACGCCAACCGCCCGATCGCGCTGACCGCCATCGCCGGGGACGACGAGCACGCCGCCTTCGCCCGGGACCTCGCCGTGGCCACGATCGGCGTCGACCCGGGAGAGCAGATCGCCCATGTCGCCGAGGTCATGCGGATCGAGTCGTGGCTGGAGACGGTGCTGGACTGGCCGAGCCGGTTCGTGACGCCGTTCGCCGCGACGGGCGGCGGACGCCCGCTCTTCGAAAGCTGACGACCGGCCGACACCCTCGGCATCGCAGGGTGTGTCGCGACAGATACCGCAAGCGCGACCGGAAGGTGGGTCAGAAGCTGTTGGCGGTACGGGCCGGCAGGCGGTGTTGTCTGGCCACCGGCGCCCACAACGTGGCGAACTGGGCCTTCGCGGCGCTCGCCTGCGCCGACAGTGGGCCGCCGGCCCGCCGGAAGTTGGCGTCCGGCTTGGGCCTGCCGCGGCAGCCCTGCCGATCCCTGGCCCAGGTGAGGAGCGACTGGTCGACCGCCAGCGAGTATTGAATCGAGCGGGCCAGGGTCTGCCGCAGCCGGGCGCCGTTCGGCAGCCGCCCGACCCTCAGGGCCCGCGTCTGCGCGATCTGCGACCGTCGTTGGGTGGCCACCCGCTCGAACCCAACGATCGCGGTTGGCAGACCCTTGCAGGTCCGCGCCGTGGCCAGGGCCCTGGCGAGCGCGCCGCGGCTCGCCGCGCTGGCGTTGAGCACCCTATTGACCAGGACCGCTTCGCGGCGCGCGGCGGAGGTCGTGTTCGCCGCGGCGGCCGGTGTTTGGGCGGCGGCCTGGGAGGGGCCGCTCGCTACCGGTGCTTTGTCGTCGCCGCCGTCCGGCCACAGCACCATCACGGCGGCCACCAACGCCACGGCGACCAAAGCGGCCACCGTGATGATGAGCGGTTTGCTCGGGCCGCCGGCCGAGTGCGGCGGCGGGGGGCCAGGCTCTCCGCCGGGGCCGAACCCGCCAGGCCCCGGCTGCTGCCAGGCATCAGGGGACCAGGGGCCGGGCTGTTGAACCGGCTGAACCGGCGGCACATCGGGGAGTATCGCCGTCTCGTTCCTGCCCGGGCCCGGACCGCCCTGCGGTGGCAGCGTCGTGCCGTAGACCGGTGTCTGGGCGCGCGGATCGGGCCCGGCTGTGGGGTTTGCCGCCGCCGGCGGCGGGTCGGCGAACCAGACGGCCATCGTCCGCGCCGTCACCGATTCGTCCGGCGGGACCACGTCCTGTGGCAGGCCGGGCGGGGAGATCGGAGGCTGCCCCGTGGGCGGCTGCGGGGTGTTCCAGTCGGGCATCGCGTGCCGCGGCTCCGGGGGTGCCGAGTCCAGGGGCGACTCCTGCGCCGCCGCGCCCGCCGAAGGGTCGCTGAACGTCGGCGGCGGCGTCCACATCTGGGTGGCCTCGGCGGGCGACTCGGCGATCTCGTCGGCCGGCGGACCCGGCATGCCCGGCATGCCCGGCGCGGCCGGAACGGGGGGTACTGGGGGTACGGGGGGTGCCGTGGTCGGCTGCGACAGGTAAGGCGGCGGCAGAGCGGACTGCGGCGGGGCGGGTTGCTGGTCCGCCGGCGGGACGGTCGGCTGTGCGGGGAAGGGTGTGGGCGGCGTCGTCGAGGAGAACTCTTGGCCGCCGAGCGGATGCCACGAGTCCTCGGCGGACTCGACGAAGGCCTGCACCGGCGGACCGCCGCCCCCTTCGTAAATCGGTGCGCCAAGGGGCGGCTGCGGAATCGGGGGCGGACCGTCATAGCCGGCCGCGCCCGTGGGCTCGTGGCCGGCGGGCGCCGGCCGCAGCGGAGAGTCGCACCGGCCACATCGGCTCATCGTGTCAGGCGCGGTGGCGCCGCACCTTGGACACTGCATCTCTCAGCCCCCTTAGTCGCTTTTGCTCTGCCCGACAACGTACTGCCTCCCCCGCCTCCACGGTGCCCGGAGCGCGAAGGTGAGCCTCCTACCTGGGGAAAGAGCGTCGCGCGCGGCCATAGTGGCGCGAAAATTGCGCGGAAAGTGTCGGCGGGGAATGCGAGAGTGACCGGCGGTTGAGCGCTCTGTCACAGGAGGTCATCGCTACGTCATGGCCGCGACGAAAAGGCTTG
>CALAED010000501.1 GCA_937891035.1 uncultured Thermomonosporaceae bacterium
GACCCGCGGTGGATGGCCAGCCGCGTCATCTGCGGCCCCAAGCACCTGCCCATCCGCTGGCGGCTGACATGACCGGCGAGGCCGGCCGGGCGACGACAGGACACCGAGGACGTTGCCTATTCTGCGTCTCATATGAGTGCTTCGCTCGTCGACTTGCGTTCCCGTTTGCCCGAGGTGATGCTGCGCGATCAGCACCGGCTGCGGCGGCGCGTCGAAGGCGTCCGCAAGATCAAAGAAGCGCGGGCCAAAGACAAGGTCCTGGCGGAGATCGCCGGCGAGGTCGCGGCGGCCGAACAACGGGTCGCCGACCGGCGCGCCGCCGTGCCGGCGATCACCTACCCGCCGGAGCTGCCGGTCGCGCAGAAAAGGGACGAGATCCTGGCCGCCATCCGCGACCACCAAGTCGTGATCGTCGCCGGCGAGACCGGGTCAGGCAAGACGACTCAGTTGCCGAAGATCTGCCTCGAACTTGGCCGCGGCGTCCTCGGCACGATCGGGCACACCCAGCCGCGCCGGCTGGCCGCGCGCACCGTCGCCGCACGCATCGCCGCCGAGCTCGACACCGAGCTCGGCGGAGCGATCGGCTGGAAGGTGCGCTTCACCGACCAGGTCGGCGACGGCACGCTGGTCAAGCTGATGACCGACGGGATCTTGCTGGCCGAGTTGCAGCAGGACCGCATGCTGCGGCAGTACGACACGCTGATCATCGACGAGGCGCACGAGCGCAGCCTCAACATCGACTTCATCTTGGGGCACGTCAGGCAGCTGCTCCCGCGCCGCCCCGACCTCAAAGTGATCATTACGTCGGCGACCATCGACCCAGAGCGGTTCTCCCGGCATTTCGGGGACGCGCCGATCATCGAGGTGTCGGGCCGTATGTACCCGGTCGAGGTCCGCTATCGACCACTCGTGGCCACCGAGGAGGGCGAGGAGGACAGGGACCAGATCCAGGCGATCGGCGACGCCGTTCGCGAACTCAGCGCCGAAGGCCGCGGCGACATCCTGGTCTTTTTGTCCGGCGAGCGCGAGATCCGCGACACGGCGGACGCGCTCGGCAAGATGAACCTGTCCGGCACCGAGGTGGTGCCGCTGTTCGCCCGGTTGTCGGCGGCCGAACAGTATCGCGTCTTCCAACCCCATCGAGGCCGGCGCATCGTGCTGGCCACGAACGTCGCCGAGACCTCGCTGACCGTGCCGGGGATCAAATACGTGATCGACCCCGGGACGGCGCGGATCTCGCGCTACAGCCACCGCACGAAGGTGCAGCGGCTGCCGATCGAGGCGATCTCGCAGGCCTCGGCCGACCAGCGCAAGGGGCGGTGCGGCCGCACCTCCGACGGGATCTGCGTTCGCCTGTACGCCGAGGACGACTTCGCCGCGCGTCCCGAGTTCACCGACCCGGAGATCGTGCGCACCAACCTGGCCTCGGTGATCTTGCAGATGACGGCGGCCCGGCTCGGGGACATCGAGACCTTTCCGTTCATCGATCCACCCGACCGGCGCAACATCAAAGACGGCCTGCAACTCCTCCATGAGCTCGGCGCCCTGGAAGAGGGCGGCCGCATCACCCCGCTCGGCCGCACGCTGGTGCAGCTTCCCGTCGACCCGCGGCTGGCCCGCATGATCGTGGCGGCCGGCGATAACGGCTGCGTCCGCGAGGTGCTGGTCATCGCCGCCGCCCTGTCGATCCAGGACCCGCGAGAACGTCCGGCGGACCGGCAGCAGGCGGCCGACGAGAAGCATCGCCGCTTCGCCGACCCGTCCTCGGACTTCCTCGCCTACCTGAACCTGTGGCGGTATCTGCGGGACAAGCAGCAGGAGCTGTCTGGCAGCCAGTTTCGCCGCCTGTGCAAGACCGAGTTCCTGCACTACTTGCGCGTGCGCGAATGGCAGGACCTCTACACCCAGTTGCGCCAGGTGGCGGGTCGGCTTGGGGTCAAGGTCGAGACGGCCCCGGCGGACCCCGACAAGATCCACATCTCGCTGCTCGCCGGGCTGCTTTCACACATCGGCCTGATGGACCCCGAACGGCGCGAATACGAGGGCGCGCGCGGGGCGCGATTCGCGATCTTCCCCGGATCCGCGCTGTTCAAGAAGCCGCCGCGGTGGGTCATGTCGGCCGAGCTGGTGGAGACCTCCCGGCTGTGGGCACGGGTGAACGCGCGCATTCAGCCTGAATGGGTAGAGCCGCTGGCCGGTCATCTGGTCAAGCGCAGCTACAGCGAGCCGCATTGGGAGAAGGCGCGCGGCGCGGTCATGGCGGTGGAGAAGGTCACGCTGTACGGCGTGCCGATCGTGGCGGCCCGCAAGGTGGACTACGGCCGGATCGACCCAGCGCTGTCCAGGGAGCTGTTCATCCGGCACGCCCTGGTCGAGGGCGACTGGGACACTCGCCATCGCTTCTTTCACGACAACCGCAGGCTGCTCGGCGAGGTGGAGGAGCTGGAGCACCGGGCCAGACGGCGCGACATCCTCGTCGATGACGAGACGTTGTTCGACTTCTATGACCGGCGCGTTCCCGCCGACGTGGTCTCGGCCCGGCACTTCGACGGCTGGTGGAAGAAGGCCCGGGCGCGCGAGCCCCGTCTGCTGACCTTTGATCCCGGCATGCTGGTCAACGCGGCCGCCGGCGAGATCAGCGAGGCCGATTACCCGGATTTTTGGCGCCAGGACGGGCTCCGGCTGCGGCTGACCTATCGGTTCGACCCGGGCGGCTCCGAACCCGGCGCCGATGCCGACGGCGTGACCGTGCACATCCCGCTCAGCGTGCTCAACCAGGTGCGCGCCGAGGGCTTCGACTGGCAGATCGCCGGGCTGCGCGAGGAACTGGTCACCGAGCTGATCCGGTCGCTGCCCAAGGCGATCCGGCGCAGCTTCGTGCCCGCCCCGAACTTCGCCAAGGCGGTGCTGGGGCGCGTCACGCCCCGGCAAGGACCGATCTTGGACGCCATCGCCAAGGAACTGCGGTCCATGGGCGGGCCGGTCATCTCACGCGAGTCCTGGGATCTCGCCCGGGTACCCGACCACCTCAAGATCACCTTCCGGGTGGTAGACGGTGATCGCACGATCGCCGAAGGCAAGGACCTGGCCGCGCTCAAACGGCGGCTGGCGCCCGAGGTGCGCGCGACGCTCTCGCACGCCGGCACCGACATCGAGCGGCGCGGACTGCGCGAGTGGAGCATCGGCGCGCTGCCGCGCTCGTACGAACACGGCGGCATGAAGGGCTACCCGGCCCTGGTCGACGAGGGCGACAGCGTCGCCGTCCGGGTGCTTGCGAGCGAGGCCGAGCAGCGCCAGGCGATGTGGCGTGGCACCCGCCGGCTCCTCCTGCTGAACGCGCCGTCCCCGATGCGGCTCATCCAGCGGCGGCTGACCAACCAGGCCAAGCTGGCGCTCAGCCACAACCCGCACGGCGGCGTGGCCAAGCTTTTCGACGACTGTTTCGCCTGCGCGGCGGACCGGCTCATCGCCGAGGCCGGCGGGCCCGCGTGGGACGAGGCCGGGTTCGCGCGGCTGCGCG
>CALAED010000502.1 GCA_937891035.1 uncultured Thermomonosporaceae bacterium
CGCGCATTCGGCTGACCAGCGCAGACAGCAGCGCTCGCCGCTTGCGACCACGCCGGGACGTGATCGGCGCATACTGGAGGTCAGAGCCTGTCGCCGCGTGGATGGGGGCCATGCCCGAGCGCCGTTCGGTAGCGGACTCCGTCTACGGGGCCACAAGGATGCGCGCAGGAGGTCCCCGTGCGGGTGGCGGTCGAAATGGTGCGGGAGCGGTGGTACACCGACCTCACCAGGATCGCCTGCCTGGTCCTCGACGACGGCACTGCGCGCCCGGGCGGCCTGCTCGCCGCGGCACGCACCGCGGTCCAGCGCGCCGCGGGGCGGGCCCTGGCGAAGCCGAGCAGCGGCCAGACCTATCCTGAGCTGCGACGCAGGCTGGCCGGCCGGCTCGTCGCCGATTCACCGGCGCCGTCGCGGCTGCGCTACCGGGGCCCGCTTGGACGAGCATGGCTACGGCGCGCCCCGGGGCCGGGGCCGGAGGGGGACGCGGCCGCGGCGGGCCAAGACCGGCGGGATGAACAAACCGGGCCGACGCGGGCGGCACTGCGGCGGCTGTCGCGGCACGAGCGGCTGGTCTACGTGCTTGTCTGCGTCGAAGGGCTCGCTCCCGGCGACATCGGCGGCGAGCTCGACCACTGCCTCATGGTGACCGCGACGGACGTGGCGCGGACGCTGGCCCGCGTCGACGCCGCGACCGGGCTGTCCGCCGCCGAGCAAAGCGCCGAGCTGCGCGCGTTCGACCCCACCGTGATCCGACTGCGGCCGGCTCCCCTCCGGGGGCGGCGGTGGCGCCTGTTCGCCCTGGCGGCGCTGGCGGTGCTCGTCGCGGTCGGCGCCGGCGGGTACTCGGTGTGGCGACAGACACAACAACCGGGCGACCCCATCGTGATCGGCGCGGACCTGTGGCGGCGGCAGCACTCCCCGGACGTGATGGTCTGGCCGACACAGGGCGGCCGCACCTCGGACCGCGAGCTGATCCGCCGAGCCCGCGACAGCTGGCTGCGCAACGCCCGGACGCCTCCCATGGGCCGCCTGTTCGTGCTGTACGCGGGCGAAATCGGCGACGCCACCACCGTGATCATGCGGGACAGTCCCGGCGTGCGGAGCTCCCCGCTCATCGCCCAGTACGTGGAGCGGCCGCTGTCGCGCGGTGTGGAGTCGGTCCGCGAGCTGGGCATCGGGTCGGCCGACCTGATCCTCATCGACGCGCTCAGCAACCGGTATCTCGTGCCGCCGTGGCGAACGGACCTGCGGGTCTCGCCGCTCGATAGGCCGCGACCCGAATGGCGGTCGCTCCCGGTCCACAACGGAGTCAGCGACCCGCTGCCGTGGTCGTGGTTCGACGTACGGTGCCAGTTCTACGTGGCCTTTCAGGCGGCCGATCGCACCCCGCGGGCGCCGGGCCCGCCCGCGACGATCACCATGCTGGCCAGCCACGTCTCGGCGTCGGCGACCCCGGGCATCACGTTTCGGGTGCCGGGCCGGACCAGGTACGACAAGACCGCGCTCGACAGCCGGTCCCACTGGGACGCGGTGCGGGCGCTCGCCTGCTCGGGCGGCACGGCGCTGCAGGAATCGGCCGATCTGCGGGTCGGTCAGCTCTGGCAGGGCCGCCTGCCCGAGCGGGGCGGCACGGCGCGGATCTTCACGGTGGAACGTGCCGGCGGCACCGCCGACCAAAGCGACCAGGCCCTGCTCATCGACGACGAGGGCGAGGTCATCGGCCACGGCGACACCAACGGCGACCATGTGCTGTGGGCCAGCGAGATGGCCGCCGCGGTCTGGTGGCGGCCATCCCGGTCCGACCGTTGGTATCTGGTGGTGGCCGCCGCCACCGACGTTCCTCGCTTTTACGTGGTGGGCGAACTCGGCCGGCACGAGCCCCGTGGCGACGACAGGTCGCTCATCGTGCCGGCCCTCGCGGATTCGGACGTCGGCCGGCGGCCCGTCGTGGCGGTGGTGGTCGCCGAGCCCGACGGCGACCGCTCGATGATCTCGCCTTAGGCGTCTGTGTCCCGACAGATCGGGGACGCGGCCGGCGGGGGGAGACGGCCGAGCGCGGTGTGGCCACGTGATCGGCCGTCATGGTGCCGCCAGCGGCGGGGCGGCGCGGTCAACCGGTCGCCGGGAGGTCAAAGGACGTTCTTGACGACCTCGGCGAGCCGTTCGGCGACGGCCTTGGCCTGGTCCGCGCCGGCGGCCTCGACCATGACCCGGACCATGGGCTCGGTCCCGCTGGGCCGGATCAGCACCCGGCCCGTCTGGCCCAGCTCGGCCTGGGCCAGCTCGATCGCCGCGGCCAGCTCGGGCGAGTCGCCGACCCTGATCTTGTCGACCCCGCGTACGTTGATCAGCACCTGCGGCAGCCGGGTCATCACTTTGACCAGCTCGTGCAGCGGGCTTTCGCGGCGCGCCATCGTGGCGAGCAGGTGCAGGGCCGTGAGGACGCCGTCGCCGGTGGTGGCGTGATCGAGCAGGATGACGTGGCCGGACTGCTCGCCGCCGAAGACGTAACCGCCCGCCTTCATGGCCTCGAGCACGTAGCGGTCGCCCACCGCGGTCTCGACGACGTTGATGCCGGCCTCGCGCATGGCCAGCCGGAAACCCAGGTTGGACATGACCGTGGCGACCATGGTGTCGCCAGGAAGCCGGCCGGCCTCGCGCAGCTCCAGCGCCAGCACCGCCATGATCTGGTCGCCGTCGACGACCTCGCCGGCGGCGGTCACGGCCAGGCAGCGGTCGGCGTCGCCGTCGTGGGCGATGCCGACGTCGGCGGCCCGCGCGACGACGGTCTCCCGCAGCGCCTCCAGATGGGTCGAGCCGCAGCCGTCGTTGATGTTCAGCCCGTCCGGGGCGGCGCCGATCGTTGAGACCTCGGCGCCGGCGCGGCGCAGTGTCTCCGGCGCCACCGCCGACGCGGCTCCGTTGGCGCAGTCGACGACCACGCGCAGCCCATCCAGCGGCGCCGGCGCGGTGGACAACAGATGGGCGATATACCGCTCGGCCTCGTCGTAGGCGTCACTGACCCGTCCGACATGCGCGCCCTGTGGCGGGTCCCAGGCGGTGCCGAGGTGGGCCTCGATGCTGTCTTCGATCTCATCGGGCAGCTTGTAGCCGCTGCGGTCGAAGAACTTGATGCCATTGTCCGGCGCGGGATTGTGCGACGCGGACAGCATGACGCCGAGGTCGGCGCCCAGCGAGCGCGTCAAGAACGCGACGGCGGGCGTTGGCACCACCCCGAGCCTGAGCACGTCGACGCCGGCGCTGGCCAGCCCGGCGACCACGGCGGCCTCGAGAAACTCTCCGGAGGCGCGCGGGTCGCGGCCGACCACGGCCATCGGCCGGCCGCGACCGGCGACGCTGTCGGAGAAAGCTCCTACTTCGCCGAGCACGCGCGCGGCCGCCACGGACAGGCCGAGCGCGAGCGGTGCGGTCAGATCACGGTTGGCCACGCCACGTACGCCGTCTGTGCCGAAGAGACGCCCCAACGATGTCACCCCCAGAAGGCAGCAGCTTATCCGTAGGGTCGCGGCGCACCACGAGGCGATCCGCACCGGCGGGCCGGGCCGGGCCATCCGCCCTGCCGGGCGGACGACGAAGATCCCAGCACCATCGACGAGCCCGGTGACCGGATGATCGCGATGATCCACGTGATCGCGGCCCGGGCCCGATGGTCAGCGCTTGCTGTACTGCGGAGCCTTGCGGGCCTTCTTGAGGCCGTACTTCTTCCGCTCCTTGACGCGCGCGTCGCGGGTGAGGAACCCGGCGCGCTTCAACGCCGGACGGTAGTCGATGTCGACGGCCTGCAGGGCGCGCGCGATGCCGAGACGCAGAGCACCCGCCTGGCCGGTGACGCCGCCGCCGCCCACGCGGGCGATGACGTCGAACTGGCCCTCGGTGCTCAGCATCACGAACGGCTCGTTCACGATCTGCTGGTGCACCTTGTTGGGGAAGTACTGCTCGAGCGTACGGCCGTTGATCTTCCACTGGCCGGAGCCAGGGACGATGCGGACGCGCGCGATGGCCTGCTTGCGGCGGCCGGTGCCGGCGGCCGGACCGGTCGCGACCGCCTGCTGGCCGAATTGTTCCTCGGCCACCTCTGGGGTCTCGGTGGTGTACTCCGACGGAACGTCGTCGGCGTACGGGTCGTACTCGGCGCCCTCAGTGGGCTCCTCGACGCCGGTGGGCTCGGCCACTGCTCTCCTCGGTTTCTCCTCGCCGGGGCCGGCGGGGACGATCCGATCGTCGGCGCCCCGGCGGCCCGTGCTGCGTAAGGCTGTCGTGCGTTAAGACTGCTGGGCGATCTGGGTGATCTCGTAGGGCACCGGCTTTTGGGCCTGGTGCGGGTGCTCGGGGCCGGCGTAGACCTTCAGCTTGCCGAACATCTGCCGGCCGAGCCTGTTCTTCGGGAGCATGCCCTTGATCGCCTTTTCGACCGCGCGCTCGGGGTGCTTGCGCATGAAGTCCGCGTACGAGATCGAGCGGAGGCCCCCGGGGTAGCCCGAGTGACGGTAGGCCCGCTTTTGCTCGAGCTTCTTGCCCGACAGCGCCACCTTCTCGGCGTTCACGATGATCACGAAATCGCCGGTGTCGAGGTGCGGGGCGAAGATCGGCTTGTGCTTACCCCGAAGCAGGGCCGCGACCTGGCTGGCCAGCCGACCAAGCACGACATCGGTCGCGTCGATGACGTACCACTGACGCTGCACATCAGCGGGCTTAGGGGTGTACGTGCGCACAGTCGTAAGCCTTCGTTCCTGTCGACTTCTGAGCGGACTGCCCGATCACAGAGACCGGACGACGCCGGCCCGGTGGCCCGGCGGGCGGGGCGCCCGCACCAAGCAGGCACACCAACTCAAACAACGAACTGGCAGAATACCCAGCCGCGTGGGCACGGGTCAAAGCGGGTCGTCTAGGGTCCGCTTCCAACCCTTCAATTATGCACCACGTCAGGCAGTGACCCAGCCGTCCTGGCAGATCGCCTGACTTGCCCGGCTGTAATGGATTAAGGTACAACGCCGTACCCCCGGCTTGTTCACAGTCGCCCGCCGATCGAACGGCCCGCCCGCGGCGTCCACGGGGATGGTAAACCGGGCCGGCGAACGGTCGGCGCGACGCTGGTGAACGGCTCCCCCGCTCTCCGGAGGCCGCCCTGAGCAGGACCCGCCGCAATGGTCGTGCGGCGCGCACAGTGTTCGCCGCCGTCGCCTTGGGCGCGCTCGCGATGAGCGCCGGGTTCGCGGCCGACCGGGTGCTGCGCGCGGCGCCGACCGGAAGCATCTCCATCCAACTCTCGCCGCGGCCCGGGCCGGACGAGGGCCGCGACGCACCGGCCCCGCACCCCGCAACCGCTCCGACCACTCATGAGTCCGTTCCTCCGCTCAAGCCCGTACAAGGCAAGACGGAGGCCCCCAGGCAGATCATCACGGCGCGCTCGTCGGCGCCCCCCGCGACGGCCACCTCCGCCGCCACGGCGACGAGCGCGGAGGAAGCGGTGATCGAGCTGACCAACCAGGCCCGCGCCAAGGCCAGGTGTGCGCCGCTGCGGTTCGATCCGCGCCTGCGGACCGCGGCGCGGCGGCACTCCACCGACATGGGCCTGCACGACTACTTCAGCCACACCTCACAAGACGGCGACACGTTCGCCGACCGGATCGAGGCGGCCGGCTACCCGCATCCGGGCGCCGAGAACATCGCGCGCGGCTACCAGACCGCGGCCGAGGTCATGGAGGGCTGGATGGACAGCCCCGGCCACCGCGCCAACATCCTCAACTGCGGCCTGCGCACGATCGGCGTCGGGGTCTACCACGGTCCCGGCGGCCCATGGTGGACTCAGGACTTCGGCTGGCCCTGATCAGGCCGCCGCGCCGCCTCGGGAATCGCCGTTCGTCGTGCGGGCACCCGCGATCCGGCCGTACGCCGCGTCGGCATGTGTCATGGTGGGGCACGTATGCCGATCCACGATATGTCCGTATTTCGGGAAATCGAAAGATATGGTCATCACTATGGGTTACCCAGGTGATCATGGTCAGTCCGGTGGGCGGCAGGCGGAGTCGTACGAGACGAACGCCTACGGCGCCGCCGGATCCGCCGGATCGACCGACCTGCGCGGTCCGGCCGACTCGCCGTCGCCGCACAAATACGACGTCGTCTACGACGCCGACCCGCGCCACCAGGCGGACCAGCCCAACGCCGACATGCCGCAGCCGGGCCGGCGGGGGATGCCGCCGCCGCGGCGCCACAGCCTTCCGCTCCTGTTCGGCGGCGGCGCGGTGGCCCTCGTCGTTCTCGCGGCCGCCGGCGTCGGGCTGTCCAAACTCGTCAGCGGCGGTGGCGGAGATGGCGAGTCGACGCACACCGGCGCGACGGGCGCGGCGCCCTCGCAGGCGGGCGCGCGGCCGTCCCCCAGCGGGAGCGTGCTGCCGACGGGGCCGCTCGGGGCCATGCTCAAGTCTCGTTCGACCGACCCGCGGCCCCTTACGCTCCGTGAGGTTTTCAACCGGAAGGCGTTCACGGTTAACGGCGTCCGTTATGTGATGACCACCTGGCAGGCCACCCGTGCCTGCGGCCGCACCGCACACGGCACCAAGCTGGTGGCCGCGCTGCGCGCAGGAGGGTGCAACCAGGTGCTTCGTGCCTCGTTCGCGCGAGCGGACGGCAAACTCGTGGGCACCGTCGGCATCGCCAACCTGAAGACGGCGCGCGCGGCAACGATTACCGCGAAGGTGGCGAATACGGTCAAGGACACCTATCTGAAACCGCTGCCGGGCCGTGGGACGACGAGGAATCTGGGGAACGGCATCGCCTATGCCTCGGCCGAGTCGCGTGGCCACTACGTGGTGCTCAGCTGGATTCAGGCGCCGAACGGCAAGACGATCCCCACGAACCATCGCAAGGCCGCGGCCGTGTTCGAGCCGAACGTGATCTACGGCAGCAAGTTGTTGTTCGCCCTTCAGTACCGCGGAATCGCTGGTA
The DNA here is from genome assembly GCA_937891035.1 of uncultured Thermomonosporaceae bacterium. GTDB lineage: Bacteria > Actinomycetota > Actinomycetes > Streptosporangiales > Streptosporangiaceae > CALAED01. The sequence continues at coordinate 6,970 of CALAED010000502.1, forward strand.
AGCCGTACGGAAGCTAGCCCCACTTTTTGTAGTGTGTTGCCTTATGCCCAGCCCCCAGGAGTCCTTCACGTCGGAGGACGGGCCGCCGGAGGCCTTGCCGCCGACGCCCGCGCCGCCGAGTTTCGGCCTGTCCGGGTCCATCAGGGACGAGCCGCACGACTCGCCCGCGCCCTCCGCTCCGAGTGAGTCGGGCGCCCCGTCGTCGCCTTGGTGGGCGGCGGTGAACATCGAACAGGAAGACGCGCCCGCCGCCGGCACCACGTCGTCCCCTGAGCCACCGGAGCCAGCGGGACAAGTGGAGCCGGCGGAAGGAGGGGGGCAGCCGGGGGTGCCGGCCCCACCCGACACGCTGGTCGCCGGCCACGGCATCCCGCCCGCCGACACCCGGCGCGCGGTACCGGTCCAGCCGGCTCCGCCGCCCACCGCGGGAATCTCCGACACGCCGCCCGACGGCATCCCGGCCGTCCCGCCGGTGCGGCCGGCCGACTCCACGACGGCCGACTCCACGACGGCCGAGGCGCCGCCGCTGCAGCCGGACGCCATCCTGCCGCCGCACGCCGACCCACCCGTGGCCGACCCGCCACCGGCCGCCCCGGCGCCCGCACCCGCGCCACCGCCCGCGCCACCGCCCGCGCCCGGCTTCCAGCTCCCGCCTTCGGAACCACCCGCTCCGGGGCCGTTGTCCGGGTCGAGACCGCCCCACCCGCCTCCAGCCTCCGGGTCGGCGGGTGGCTCGACCGCCACCCTGCCGATGGCGTCGGCGTCGGTGATCGGGCCTGCCTACCAGGCCAACGC
>CALAED010000503.1 GCA_937891035.1 uncultured Thermomonosporaceae bacterium
AACAACAGGTAGCGCCAGCGGCCGAGCCGATCCTCGGTGGCCGCCCCGAAGATGAACAAAAAGACCATGTTGCCCATCAGGTGCAGCCAGTTGGCGTGTAGGAACATCGAGGTGAGCGCCGACAGCCACGGCGTCTTCGTTCGCGGCTCCGGACGACAGGCCTGTACCACCTCGTTGGGGAGGGGCTGCTGACGGTTGCTGGTCAGCTCCTTGGGGATGGCGCCGTAGTGACGGCTGAACGTCACCACCGCGCACGCTCGCTCCTCGCCCACGTCGTCGCGATGGGTGAGGACCGCCATCGGAGTGATCAAGAAGACCAGGACGTTGAGCGCGATCAATGTATAGGTGACGACGGGGACGCGCCGGGTCGGCTGGCTGTCGTAGAGCGGTATGGCCAACGGCGCACACCCCTCTCTCGCCGGCCGGCGCTGCCGGCCTCGCCGCACATCTCGCCGACTCGCGTCGGCCGCACACCCGTCCCCAATCTAGCGGAGCGGCCGAGAGGGGCGGCGCTTCCACCCGTCCTTGCCGGCACCGTCGCGCGCGTAGCCCTCTTTTCCCAGCCAACCTGCCCCGACCGACCTCCCGGACTCGATCCATTCCCGCATTCCCTCGGCGCCGGAGATCGGGCAGGTCCACCCTTGGTCGATGTCGACCAGCCGTACGCCGGGGGAGTCGAGCCAGCGCAGCACGCAGTCCATCTCCTCGGCGCTGGCCTGGAACGGAAGGGGACCCGACCCGGCGACCACCGTCTCGGCCGTGGCCACCAGCGCGTCGACGTACGGCTGGGGGTGCGCGCCCGGCGGGATCGTGCCCGCCGCGACCAGCCGGCCGTGCTGGACGACCGACAGCTCCCAGCCGCCGGCGAAGGCGGGCCGGGCCGCGACCAGCCGGCCGCACCGGATCAGCGCGGTCAGCCGCTGGCATCGCGCCGCGACCCGGATGAACGCGGCCAGGCGGTCGCGGTGCACCGCCGCATCCTCATAACGCAGTTGGGCGGTGAGCCGGTCGATGCGCAGCCGCGCCGCGGCGACCACCGGACGCACGTCGCCCGCCATGATCGTCTGAGCCAGCCGGACGTGCTCCGCGTAGGCCGTTGGCGGCTGCCGCCCCTCGCACGGTGCGCTGCATCGGCCGATGTCCGACAGCATGCAGCTGTGCGCCCGGCCGCGCTCGATCAGCCGGAGCGTCAGCCGCTGCGTGCACTGACGCAGCGGCACCGCCTCGTGCAGCGCGGCCCGGGCCGCCTCGGCCTGCCGCGCGCTGGAGAACGGGCCGAGATAGGCGGCGCCATCGGCGCGGCACTCGCGCACCAGCGACAGCCGTGGAAACGGCTCGTTGGTCGTGAGCTTGAGCCACAGCGCCCGCTCGGGAAACCGGGACCGCCGGTTGTAGCGCGGCTTGTGCTCGGCGATGAGGCGCAACTCGCGTACCTCGGCCTCGAGGCCGGTGGCGCAGACGATGGGCCGCACCCGCTCGGCGATGCCGATCATCTCGCGCACCCTGCGGCGGGTCTCGGCGGCGGTGAAGTATGACCGCACGCGGGTGCGCAGGTCGCCGCTCTTGCCCACGTAGAGGATCTCGCCGCGGGCGTCTTCGAAGAGGTAGACCCCGGGGGCGTTCGGCATCTCGTCGGCGAGGTGCCGTTTGCGCTGCTGCTCCGGGCTGGGCGTCTTGGCGAACGTCGTGAGCTCCGGCAGCGTGTGCACGTCGAACGAGCCGAGGCGTTCGATCAGACCGTGCAGCACGTCCACCGTGGCCCTGGCGTCGGCGAGCGCGCGGTGGCACGGCCGCGTCGCACTGCGGAAGAACCGGGCGAGGGTGGCCAGCCGGCAGTCGGCCACCTCGTCGCGGGTGAGCACCCGGCGGGCGAGGTCGGCGGTGTCGACGACGGAAAAGGCGGGCCACGGGTAGCCCTGCGCGGCGCACGCGGCACGCAGGAAGCCCACGTCGAACGGCGCGTTGTGCGCGACGAGCACGCATCCGCGCGCGAACTCAAGGAACGACGGCAGCACGGTCTCGATGGTCGGTGCCGCGAGCACCATCTGCTGGGTGATGCCGGTCAGCACCGTGATGTACGGCGGAATCGGCGACCCGGGATCGACCAGCGTGGCGAACTCGCCAAGGCGTTCCCCCGCCCGCACCTTCACGGCGCCGACCTCGGTGATGGCGGACTCGGTCGGCGAACCTCCCGTCGTCTCCAGGTCAACGACCACGAAGGTGACGTCGACCAGCGTCTGCGACTCGGTAGCGAGCACCTCATCGATGGTGCCCTGAACAACGCCTTGGGTGTCGGGGGCGCGGGTCATGCCGCGAACGTTACGGAGCCCGTCCGACACTTTGGTGCGCCGAAAGCCCCGGCCGGCCTTCGGCCCGAGGGCCTGTCGTCCGGTCACGAGGACGCCATGGTGCGGGTACGTCTACCCTGAGGCGACGATTTCATCGTGACCACCACGTAGCGGCAAGTGAGGAGTCCGATCATCGACACCGGCCCGGAGGAACGTCTCGATCGACCGCTGCCAGAAGCGGTTCGTCAGCATGTCGTCGAGGCGGCCGCGGAGCTGATCGGGACGCTGCCGCCGGAGGAGGTGCCGGCACCGCTGCGCAGGATCGCCAAGTTCGAGCCGCGCAAACGCGCGAAGCGGGCGGCGACGCCGATCGCCGCCCAGCTCGAAGGCGACGAAGAGTTCCGGACCCGCGTCGTGGACTACGTAAGGGAGGCCCATCCGGGGTTCATCGACGCAATCGAGGCCGGGGCTCCTCCGGCCGCGGCCGATCCCGTGCAGGTCGCCGCCATCGCCTACCTGGTGCGGCCGGCCGGCTGGACGCGCTACGTCGAGGCCGCCCGCAGTGAGCTGGAACGATCGGCCGCCGCGGCCGAAGAGGCCGCCGCCGCGCAGGAGATCGCCATGTTGCGCGAGCAGCTGACCGCGGCGAAGTCCGTTCGCGCCGAAGAGATCGACAAACTCCGGGGCGAACTGCGCGACTCCCGCACCGAAGTGGCCGAGCTGCGCCGCAAGCTGCACGAGGCGCGCCAGGCGGCAAAGGCGGCCCGAGAACGCGCCGACGCGCTGGCCGCCGAGACGGCCGCCGAGCGCAGCGCGGCCGCCGCGGCCGAGGCGGCCGCGCACAAGGAGATTCGCAAAGTGCGCGGCAGGCTGGCAGAGGCCGAGGCCGCGGCCGAGTACGCCCGCCGGGCCGCCCGCGAGGGACGCAGCGTGGACGACGCGCGGTTGCGGGTGCTGCTCGACGCGCTGATGGACGCCGCGCAGGGGCTGCGCCGCGAGCTCGCGCTGCCGGCCACGATCAGCCGCCCCGCCGACACGGTGTCCGCGGTCGCGCCGGCCGGGCCCGGCCTACTGCCCGGGCGCGCGCTGTCCGAGCAGGACCCCGGGCTGTTCGACAAGCTGCTGACGCTGCCGCAGGTGCACTTGATCGTCGACGGCTACAACGTCACCAAGACGGGGTACGGCGAGCTGCCCCTCGCCGACCAGCGCAACCGTCTCGTGACCAGGCTCGGTGGCCTGGCGTCGCAGACCAAGGCGGAGATCACTTGTGTGTTCGACGGGGCCGACCTCGATGCTCCCGTCGCCATCACTGCGCCCAGAGGTGTGCGGGTGCTGTTCAGCCCGCCGGGCGAGACCGCCGACGAGCTCATCGGGCGGCTGGTGCGCACCGAGCCGGCCGGCCGGGCCGTGGTGGTGGTCTCCTCCGACCGGGAGGTGGCGGACGCCGCCCGTCGGGCGGGCGCCAGGCCGGCGTCCTCCGCGCTGCTGCTGCGCCGGCTCGCGCGCTCGTGAGCGTGCTCCCCGCGCGGCCTGGGCGCGCTTTGAGCGCGTGCTCGCCTCGTTCGTTCCTCGCTCGGTCCTCGCTCGGTCCAGCGCGTGTGCGCGCCGCGGCGTGCTCAATTGGCGTCTCACGGCAAATGTCAGACCCGCCTCCTAGCGTCGGCCTCGACATGGCAGACGAGCCAACAGGCCATCTCGACGCTGGAGGCGTCATGCTGATCGACTGCGACAACTGTGAGGTCCGGAACATCGCCTGCGGCGGGTGCGTCGTGTCGACGGTGCTCGGCGCGCCGGGTCACGGGGTGGAGATCGACGAAGGGGAGCGGCGGGCCCTCGGCGTGCTGGCCGACGTGGGGCTGGTGCCGCCGCTACGCCATACCGTCCCCTCGCCTGTCGCGCCTGGGGCGCCGAACAGACGCGTTTCGTAACACTTCCCGGGCATTGCGGGTTCGCAGGGGCCGTAATGAGAGCAAGCCGCGGCGCCGGGCCCTGTTGCTTCGACGTGCCCCGCACTCGGGCACCAACGTGCAGATCGTCTGCATCTCCTCCGGCTACTACCGGCAGAACTTCGTCTCCGGCGGCCGCCTGTAGCCCCTCCTTACGGCCCCCGCGCGATCGCGGTTCGCTTACCAGAACGGACCGCGATCGCGGTGTTTTGCGGGGACTGCCTTGACCTGGGACGATGCGGCTTTGCTTCGGATTTGCCCTGGTCAGGAACTATGTGTATCTTCTTCATGTCCAGCGGTACCCCCCAAGTGCCGCATCTGTAACGGCCGACCCAGCTGGCCCGTGGGCACGCGACATGTGCCCGGCCCGCTATCCAGGCGCCAGATCTTCGCAGCCTGACGATCGTCGGCCCATATCCATAACAACCCTGTAGTAACCCTGTCGCTTCGGTCGCCCCGGGGCTGCCATCTGGCATCCCCATCTGATCACAGTCAGTAGTCGGCCGAATGCATACCGGCACTGCCGGCATGTCAGAAAAACAGTCGAGACGCCGAGCGTCTCCCGCCGAGTCCGTCTCGCGACGGAGCCGGGGACCCACGTTCCTGGGGTGAATCGGTGCGCCACGCGCCGTAGGGCGGCTTCCAAGCCCGAACCCGACAGCTAACCCGGTAGGCGGATGGAAGCAAAGGAGCCCTGACGTGTCAGGACGACACAGCAAACCCCTTTTCCATTCCCTTTTCCATCGGGCCCCCGCGGCCGAGCTCAAGACCGTCGGCGGCGTCGTCGCCGGCGCCGCGATCGCCGGCGCGATCGCGGCGAGCGCCGCGGTCACCACCCCCAACACCGCACCCGCCACCGCCACCCCCACCGCCGCGGCGCACCTCGCGTACCAGCGGACGCTCGCCGACGTCGGCGTCGTGCGGGCCGAGGACCCGTCGATGAGCCGGCACGAGGCACACCGCCGGCACGTGGCACACGTCAAGCACATGGCCCACGTGGCGGCGCACCCGGACAAGGCCGGGGAGTCGCGCTCGCGGTCGGACAAGGCGACGACCGGCAAGTCCGAGAAGTCGTTGCAGTCCTCGCGGTCATCGAAGCTCCGGCCGGCTGGGGCGAAGCGTGTGACCGCCAAGCAGGTCATCGCCCTGGCTAAAGACCAGATCGGCATCAGAGAGGGCAGGTCGGGTCGAACCAAGTTCAACAGGTGGGCCGTGCGGACCATCAAGCGGGACGGCGGCAGCGGCGCCGCCTACCGGTCCGCCCCGTGGTGCGACATGTTCGTGTCGTGGGTCGGCGACAAGCTCGGCATCAGCGACACGATGGGCATCGACGTCTGGACCGTCAGGCACGCCAAATGGTTCAAGAAGCGTGACCGCTGGGGGCATCGGCCCAGGCCCGGCGCCGTGACCTTCTTTAGCTGGGACGGCAACAAGATCCGCGACATCGAGCACGTTGGCTTCACCATCAAGGACAACCGCGACGGCACCATCCAGACGGTCGAGGGCAACACCGACGACAAGGTGGCGATCAGGAAACGGCCCAAGTCCTCCGTCGTGGGCTACGGGTACCCCGAGTACAAGAAGTGACGCACCAGTAGGATCGCCCGCATGACGGGCGCGGTCGCCGGCGGCTCTTCGCCGGCGGGCGGGAAGAGGCGGTCGCCGGAGCCATCGCGGCCGCTCGCTCTGGCCGTCGCGGTGGCGTGTGCCGGCACTTTGGTGACCGGCATCGGTTACGCAGCATGGCACGCCACGCCCCCTTCGGCCGAACGGGGCGCCGCCGAGCAGTCCGAGCAGTCCGAGCAGTCCGGGCGGACCGGTTCCTCCGGCTCCGCCCGGCCCGTTCGCACCCTCGACCTCACCGCGGTCAACGCGATCCTCGACCGGCGCGCCCGCGCACTGCGCGCGGGCGACCGGGCCGGTTTCCTCGCCGCGGTCGGCCCCGCCTTCCGGCCTCGGCAGGGAGCCTTGTTCGACGACCTGCGGAAGCTGCCGCTGGCGATCTGGCGGCAGCGGGCCGACCCTGCTCGGCCCATGGCCGAGCAGGCGGCGGGTCCGGCCGACTGGACGGTACGCGTCACCTTGCGCTACCGGCTGCGCGGCTTCGACCGCACCGACGTCGAGGCCACCCAGTACCTCACGTTCGCCCGCCGCCACGCGACCGACACCGGCGGCGGTGCCGGACTGACGATCACGGGGGACGGCGCCGCGCAGGGCCTGCTCGACGACCCGCAGATCTGGGACGGCGGGCGGCTCTTCGTCGTGGCCGGCCGCCGCAGCTTGGTCATCGGCGCCGGCGCGCAACCGGCCCGGCTCCGCCAGATCGCCGCCCGGCTCGATCGGGCCGTGCCCGCGGTGTCGGCGGTGGTCGGCGGCGATTGGGCCCGGCGGGCCGTCGCGCTCGTCCCGGCCACGCCCGAGCAGGCGGCCGCGCTCGCCGGCGGCGGACAGAGCCTGCGCGAGCTCGCCGCGCTCGCCACCGTCACGCGCGGCGCCGCCGGCGCGCCGGGCAACGATCGCATCGTGATCTCGCCGGCCGGCTATCCCAAACTCAACGAGATCGGACGGCACGTCGTGCTCACCCACGAGCTGACCCACGTCGCCACCCACGGTGTCGCCGACACCCGCACCCCGGTGTGGCTGATCGAGGGCCTCGCCGACTACGTGGGCTACAAAGGCCTGAACGTGCCGGTCCCGTCCGCGGCGCGGGAGCTGAGGCGCGAGGTGCGCGCGGGCCGCCTCCCCGCCGAACTACCCGGCGAAAAGGACTTCGCCGGCGCCACCGGACGGCTGCCCGAGGTCTATGAGGAGGCCTGGCTGGCCTGCCGCATGGTGGCCGAGCGCTACGGCGAGGACCGCCTGGTCCGGCTCTACCGTACGGCGGGTACCCGGGCGGACGCGCTGCGCCGCGTGCTCGGCCTTGACACCGCCGAGTTCACCGCGATGTGGCGCGACTACCTCCGCCGGGAGCTGCGATGAGCGGGCCGAGCGCTGAGCGGAAGGCTCAGTGAGCGGCGCGCGGCGCGCCGCGGCGATCATGTGCTGCGTGCTCGGACTCGCGCTCGTGGCCACCGTGGCGTTGACGACGCCGTGGCAGCCGCTGCCCGGCCCCGGCCTGCCCGCCGACCCGGCGCGCGACTTCACCCCCGCCGAGCTCGCCAGGGAGCGCGCGTTCGCGGCCGCGCTCCGACCGCCCGGCTACCTGGGGCTCGCCGCGAGCATGCTCAGCGTGCTGATCTTGGGGCTGAGTCCGCTCGGCGCCCGGCTGCTCGGCCATGTGGTCGGGCCGGCACGGCGATGGCCGCTGGGCGTGGCGGCGGCGGCGATCGTGGTCACCGCGGTGTCGCGCGCCGCCGCGCTGCCGTTCGACGCCTGGACCGAGACCGTGCTGCGCCGCTACGGCCTGTCGACGCAGCACTGGCCCGGCTGGGCGCTGGACCAGCTGAAGTCGTTCGGGGTCGCGGCGGTGATCTGGACGGTGGCGCTCGTCCTGCTCCATCTGCTCGTGCGTCGGTTTCCCCGGCATTGGTGGG
>CALAED010000504.1 GCA_937891035.1 uncultured Thermomonosporaceae bacterium
GACCCTCGAGTACGGCGGCGTCATCATCAACGACGTGCCCACGTTCCGCGCCGACCAGCAGCCCTACGGCGGCGTCAAGGACTCCGGCAACACCCGTGAAGGCCCGGGCTACGCCATCGAGGAGATGACCGAACACCGCCTGGTCACCCTCCAGCCCTAATCCAGCGTCCTGGGCGGCTCCGCTACGCCACACCGGGGCCGCCCAGGCGGCGATCACCCGCGATCAGTTGAGCGGGCGCGGCGAGCCGTTCAGCGATGGACCCTCGCCCGGATCATCGGACGACCTGAGCATGTTTTTGATCGCGACGACCCCATGCGGGATGACGCCGATCGAACCTTCGATCTTGTTGAGGCGCCCCTCGATGATGGTCAACCGCGTCTCGATCCCCGACAACCGCGTCTCGACGCCAGTCATGCGCACTTCGAGGTTGGTGAGCGGGCGGTTGGAATCGCGTTGGTTTTCGTTGAGCGCGACGAGCATGTGGTGCCGCGCTTCGATCTGGGCGGTCAGGGCCATGCGGCGAAGCCTGGAACGCCTGGGCATTGACTCGGTGCGCCGCGATCGAGAACTGCTGTGGGACGTGGGGTGAACCATGCCCGCCGCTCCGGAGACCGCCCTCGACCTGCCCGTCACCGCCGTGCCTGTCCCGCAGCCGGGGCAGCACGCCGCACATCTCCGGCTGTTTGCGTCACACCCCGCTAATCCCGGGTTCGCAAGGCCGCGACGGACTCAACGAGGCCAGCACGTTCCAGAGCGTCGAATATGTCCTCCATCGTCTCTGGCGGATTGGTCCGTGAGTCGACGATCTGCTGGACGCATGCCCAAATCACGCGGTCATCGATGTCGATCTGGTCGAGTACGAAGTCGTCGGGGCTTTTGGCTTCCACATTCCAGGGTGCGAGCATGGCGGCGGGGAAGTCCTTGAGGTTCGACGTGACGATCACTTGCGCTTGGGACTTGATCGCGGCGGCCAGGACATGCTGGTCCTAGGGGTCGGGCAGTTTCAGCGTTTCGATGAGCGGCTCGTAGTCTTCGACGAGAGCGTCGGGGAGCGCCGCGTTCATCAAGACGCGCAGCCTGGTCAGCTTTTCTACCGGGATATCTGGGCGATTGGCTGCGAGGTTGTGCTGCATCTCATCGAGGATGGCGTTCGTCCATTTGGCCTGGACCAGGCCAGATTGGGCGATGCGGATCAGCATGTCACGTTGCGTGTTGCCGTACAGAACGCAGGCGTCATAGACCACTACGAACGTCATCCTCAGATGCCCAGTTCCTGGCCGAGATCGGCGAGTTCGTCGGCGGCCGCGCGGCTCTTCGCCTCGGTCTCTCGCTTGTAGTGCATGAGGTCGTCCCACCTGACGCGGCGGTGCCGGCCGACCAGCTTGAACGGGACCTTGCCTGACTCCAAAAGCCCGATCAGGTATGGGCGGGAGACGTTCAGCAGGTCCGCCGCCTGTTGGGTCGTCAGTTCGGCGTGCGACGGCATCACCGACACGCCTCGTCCGGCGGCGGCCTGAGACAAGATGTAGGCGAGCATGCTCACCGCCTCCCGCGGTAGGAAGAGTGCCTCCTCTCCGCCGACTTCAGCCTGCACCTTGATGGTTTGCTCGTCGGGATTCCGCTGAAGGTAGTCCTTGATCCGGCGGACGGCTCGTGCCGCCTGCTCCGAGTCGATCGCACCAGGTTCTATCCGCCTGACCTGGACATCTGCCATGGTTCTCCCTTGCTCTGTCCAGCGTGCACTATTCGCAGTATGCGAAATAAACGCAGCAAACGCAAGCGGTAGGGGTGTGATGTCCATCCAAGTGTTCGCCGCGAGGCGGGCCGTGGGGGCGGACTATGAGGGGGTGCGGAGGCGGCGGGCGACTTCGGTGGCCCAGTAGGTCAGGATGATGTCGGCGCCGGCGCGGCGGATGCCGATGAGGGATTCGGTGATGACGCGCTCCCGGTCGATCCAGCCGTTGGCCGCGGCCGCCTCGATCATCGCGTACTCGCCGCTCACCTGGTACGCGGCGACCGGCACGTCGACCATGTCGCGGGCCCGGCGGACGATGTCGAGGTAGGGCATGGCCGGCTTGACCATGATGACGTCGGCGCCCTCGTCGAGGTCGAGCCGCACCTCGCGCAGCGCCTCCTCGGCGTTCGGCGGGTCTTGCTGGTAGGCGGCGCGGTCGCCGAACTGGGGCGCGCACTCGGCGGCATCGCGGAACGGACCGTAGAACGCCGATGCGTACTTGGCCGTGTACGCCATGATCGCGACGTTGCCGTAGCCGGCCTGGTCGAGGGCGGTGCGGATCGCCGCGACCTGGCCGTCCATCATGCCGCTCGGCGCCACCACGTCGGCCCCCGCCGCGGCCTGGGCCACCGCGATCGCGGCATAGCGTTGCAGTGTGGCGTCGTTGTCGACCTCGCCGGCCGGGGTGAGGATGCCGCAGTGCCCGTGGTCGGTGTACTCGTCGAGGCACAGGTCGGCGGTCAGCACGGCGGTGTCGCCGAGGTCGGCAGACAGGTCGCGCAGCGACTTTTGCACGATGCCCGCCGGGTCGTCGGCGGCCGACCCCCGCCCGTCCTTGACGACCGGAACGCCGAACAGCACGAGGCCGCCGACGCCCGCCTCGACGGCTTCGTGGGCCGCCTTGCGCAGCGTCTCCCTCGTGTGCTGTACCACGCCCGGCATGGACGCCACCGGCTGCGCCTCGGTGATGCCCTCCTTGACGAACAGCGGCAGCATCAGGTCGGCCGGGTGCAGCCGGGTCTCGGCCACCATCCGGCGCAGCGCCGACGTCCGCCGCAGCCGCCGCTGTCGCGCCACGGGAAACTGTGCCGTCATCGTTGGACCCCTTCGTCTCGGGCCGGCTACTTGCGGCGGCGGGCACCCCGGCGCATCTGGCTGGGCTTGCGCAGCGGCTCGCCGGCCTCAAGCTGAGCGGCCCGCCGCTTCGCACCGTACTCCGCGAGCCCTTCGGCCAGGGCGGAGACCGACGGTTTGTCCGCCCTGACGTGCACGCGCAAGCCGTATTCCTCGGCGGTCTTGGCCGTCTGCGGGCCGATCACCGCGATCACCGTGACGTTGTGCGGCTTGCCGGCGATGCCGATGAGGTTCCGTACGGTCGACGACGAGGTGAATAGCACGGCGTCGAAACCGCCGCCCTTGATCGCCTCCCGGATCGGGGCGGGCGGCGGGGCGGCGCGCACCGTCCGGTAGGCGGTCACGTCGTCGCACTCCCAGCCCATCTCGGTCAGGCCGGCGATCAACGTGTCGGTGGCGATGTCGGCGCGGGGCAGCAGCACGCGGTTGATCGGGTCGAGGTCGGCGTCGTAGGGGGGCCACACCTCGAGAAGTCCCTCGCTCGACTGCTGCCCCGCTGGCACCAGGTCGGGCGAGACGCCGAAGTCACGCAGCGCCGCCGCCGTCTGCTCGCCCACCGCCGCGATCTTGAGCCCGGCGAAGGCGCGGGCGTCGAGGCCGTATTCGGCGAGCTTGTCCCGTACCGCGCGGACCGCGTTGGTCGAGGTGAACGCGATCCACTCGTACCGCCCGGTGACGACGCCCTTGACGGCGCGTTCCATCTGCTGCGGCGTGCGCGGCGGCTCGACGGAGATCGTCGGCACCTCCTCGGGCACCGCGCCGTACGAACGCAGCTGTTCCGACAGCGAAGCCGCCTGTTCCTTCGTCCTGGGCACCAGGACGCGCCAGCCGAACAGCGGCTTGCTCTCGAACCACGACAGCTCGTCGCGCCGGCGCACCACGTCGCCGACCACCATCACGCCGGAACCCTCCATGCCCTTCGCCGCCGAAGCGATCTTGGCGAGGGTGGCGACGGCGGTGGCCTGCTCAGTCGTCGTGCCCATCGTGGTCAGCGCCGCCGGCGTGGTGTCGGGACGGCCGGCGGCCATCAGCGCCTTGGCGATCTGGCCGGTCTGCCCGACCGCGCCCAGGATCACCAGCGTGGCGGCGCCGGCGCCGACGTGCTCCCAGTCGGTCACCTCCGTGGCGTCGACGACCCTTACCTCGGCCGGCGCGGCGTCGGTCAGCGGGATGCCGGCGTGCATCGGCACCGCGGTCGCGGCCGAGACGCCGGGCACGATCTCGAACGGGATGCCGCTCGCCGCACAGGCCGCGGCCTCTTCGGCCGCCCCGCCGAACAGCCCGGGATCGCCGTTCACGAGCCGGACCACGAACTTGCCCGTCGCGGCGGCGTCGATCAGCGTCTTGGCCCAGTCGACCTGGCCAAGGTCGGCGGCGTTGATGACGTCGACGTCCGGGCGGCAATGGCGCAAGAACTCCGGACCGGTGAGCTCGTCCAAGACGACCGTGTCGGCCCGGGCGAGCAGTTCGGCGCCACGCAACGTGAGCAGCCGCGCGTCGCCCGGCCCGGCGCCCACGAAGGCCACGAGCCCCGGCGCCGCGGCGGCGAAGTTGTTCTTAGGGCTCACGGCGCCTCCTGCCTGGGTCATGCTCTCCCATCAACTGGCCTGCGCCGTCGGCGAGCATCCTGGCCGCGAGATCGCGGCCCAGGTCCGCCGCTCGCTCCGGAACGCCGGTCGCGGACAACCGAAGT
>CALAED010000505.1 GCA_937891035.1 uncultured Thermomonosporaceae bacterium
AAGTTCCTGGGCGTCGTGCCGCCGTTTCACGTGCTGGGGCTGACCGCGACGGTGACGACCCTGGGCATCGCATTGCCGGGCGCGCTGGTGGGGCTTGTGTGGCAGGCGATCTCACCGTCCGTCCGATATGTCGTCATCGACGGCAAGCCCGTCCTTGCCGATCCCGAAACCCAGGCTCTCATCTCCACCGACGGCCGGTACGCGATTTTGACCGCCCTCGCCGGAGTGGTGTGCGGAGCGGTGGGCTACCTGGCCGCCGGCCGCGGCGCCGACCTGGCCATCGCGGCCGGCCTCGCCGCCGGCGGCATCGGCGCGGCCCTGCTGGCCTGGTGGCTCGGCCACCAGATCGGCCTGGCGGACTTTGAGCACGCGGTACGCGCCGCCAAGGACGGCGCCTTCGTCACCGGGCCGGCGAGCCTGCACGCGACGGGCGCGCTGGTATTTTGGCCGATTCTCGCCCTTGGGGTCTTCGCGGTGTGCGACGCCATGGACTTGGCGGGGCGCCATCGCGTCGCCGTCGTCGACGAGCTATTTCTTGGCTATGGCGGCCAGCCGGGCGGCGGTCAGGCGAATCAGGTCGGCGGGGGCAAGTTCGATCTGCAGGCCACGCCGACCGGCGGAAACGAAGATGGTGGCCAACCCTGACGCCGTCGCGTCCATGATCGTGGGCAGTCGCCTGCGCTGGCCCAGCGGGCTGATGCCGCCGACCACATAGCCGGTGACGCGCTCGGCCGTCCGCGGCTCGGCCAGCTTGGCCCGCTTGCCGCCGGCCGCCGTGGCCAGCGCCTTGAGGTCCAGGTCGGCGGAGACCGGCACGAGCGCCACGGTGGGATCTCCGTCGACCTCGGCGAGCAAGGTCTTGAAGAGCCGCTCGTACGGCACCCCGAGGGCGTCCGCCGCGGCTTCGCCATAGGGTTTCTGCCCGCCCTCGGCGTGGGCGCCGGCCGCATACGAATGCAGCCGGTAGGAGATCTTCGCCATCGCGGCGGCGGTGGTGGCCGGGGTTCCGCCTCCGGTCCTCGACGTGGCCATCGGGTGAGCTCGAATCTGCCTCGATGGTGCCTTAGTTGGGGCCTGTGTGAGCGGTCCGGAAATGCGGGGCCGGAGTGGCCGGCAGCCTGCTGAGCAGCCCGTTCTCCCTGGCCAGCAGGTCGGCTTCCAGCCGCAGCCGGGCGGCGGCGTCCGAGGCTTCGAGCAATCGCTGCCTGACCCCGCGGTCCACGATGACCGCCCCGGCGACGAAGTACGACAACCGGACGGGGTCGGCGGGCGGGTCGATGGGCTCGGCGAGTTGCCTGCCGGCATCGGCCAGGTGCCGCACATAGCGTCGAAAGAGCCGGCCCACCTGCGCGGCCGGGCCGTCCGGATCGCTCCCCGCCTCGTCCGGGAGCGGCGTGACCGTCGCCCGCGGATAGGGCGCCGGCTCGTCGACCGCTGTGATCCGGAAGCGCTCCTCGCCGACGGTGACGAGGTCGAAACGACCGTCTTGGTGTGCGACGACCCGTTGCACGACCGCCGTGCAGCCGACCGAGGCCAGCCGGCGGGCCGCGCCGGGGCCGACCTCATGGCCCAGTTCGATGGCGACGACGCCGAACCGGCGCGGCTCCGGCCGGTCCAGCAGCTCGCGGACGAGCAGCCGGTAGCGCTCTTCGAAGATGTGAAGCGGCAGCACGGCACCCGGGAACAGCACGGTGCCCAGCGGAAACAACGGTATCCGCTCGTCCACTTTCGCTCCCTGTTCGGCCGCGCCGGCCGACGTCGTCGTCGGCTGTCCTCGCCAGCGTACGACAGGTCCGTCGTCAGGCGTCGCGCCGTTTCAGCAGCGCGGCGGCGACGACGAGGAGGACGGCGGTCCACAGGCAAAAGACCCCGTACCCCTGCCAGGGGGTGAGCAGGTCATTGGGAGCCTGCCGCGCTTGCGCGATCAGGTGACCCGCCTCGGACGGCAGATAGGCGTGCACATGGTCGCCGAAGCTGCCGGGCAGCAGCTGGGCCAGCGGGGACAGCACGAGCACGAACCCGATCACGCCGGTGATGCCCGCGGCCGTGTGCCGGACGATGGCGCCGATAGCGAGCGCGAACAGGCCGAGCATGGCCAGATAGAGCCCGCCGCCGACGACCGCGCGGAGCACGCCCGGATCGCCGAGGGACACCCGGGCCTTGCTGTCCAGGATCGGCGCCCCGATGAAGAACGAGCCGAACGAGACCACCACGCCGACGACGAGGACCAACAACCCGAAGACGACGCCCTTGGCGGCGAACATCGGCAGGCGCCGCGGCACGGCCAGCAGACTGGCCCGGATCATCCCCGTGGAGTACTCGGAGGCGATCACCATGACGCCGAGCACACAGATCGCCAGCTGGCTGAAGAAAAAGCCGCTGCCGAGGATCATGCCTGTGGGGTCGGCCATGATCTGCGCCCGGTCCTGGGGGCTCGCCTGGTCCCACTGGGCGACGGTCAACCCGACGAACAGCGCGGTGAAGCCCAGGCTGATCACCACAAGCAGGATCAACGACCAGACCGTCGACCGCACCGATCGGATCTTGGTCCATTCGGCGGCCATCACCCGGTGGAACCTGGGCCGCCGGGGCGTGGCCGCGCCGGGCGAGGCCGCCGGGGTCGCTGTGCTGGTGGTCATCGGGCACCTCCCTGCGCGCCGGGCGCGCCCTTGTGGACCGGCTCGTGGACCGGCTCATGTGCCGGCTCGTCAGCCGGCTCATGCGCCGGCTCGTGTTCAGTGGCGCCGATGGCGGGGCGCCCGTACTCGACGGTTTCTCGCGTCAACTCCATGAACGCCTCTTCCAGCGAGCCGCGCTGCGGCGTGAGCTCGTGCAGCACGACGCGCTCGGCCGCGGCGAGCTCACCGACGCGCGGCGCCTCCATGCCGACGACCCGCAGCTCTTCGGTCCCGCTCGCGGTGACCTTGCCGCCATCCAGGGCGATGATCTCGGCCAGCCGGTCGGCGTCCGGGCTGCGCACGAGCACCGACTGCTCCGTGCTGCGCTCGATGAACTCTTCCGTCGAACAGTCGGCGACCAGCCTGCCCCGGCCGATGACGATGAGATGCTCGGCGGTCACCGCCATCTCGTTCATCAGATGGCTGGACACGAAGACGGTCTTGCCCTCGCCGGCCAGTCGTTTCATCAACGTACGGATCCAGACGATGCCCTCTGGGTCGAGGCCGTTGACCGGTTCGTCCAAGATCAGCACGGCCGGGTCGCCGAGCAGCGCCGCGGCGAGACCGAGGCGCTGGCTCATGCCGAGGGAGAATCCGCCCGCCCGCTTGCGCGCGACATCGCGCAGCCCGACGAGGTCGATGACCTCATCGACGCGTTTTTTGCCGATGCCCTGTGTCTGGGCCAGACAGAGCACGTGGTTGTAGGCGCTGCGGCCGGTGTGGATGGACCGGGCTTCGAGCAGCGCGCCCACGACGCGCAGCGGCTCGGGCAGGTCTTGGTAGTGCCGGCCGGCGATGGTGGCGTCCCCGCCGTTCGGATGGTCGAGACCGAGCAGCAGTCGCATGGTCGTCGACTTGCCGGCGCCGTTTGGGCCGAGGAAGCCGGTCACCTTGCCCGGCTCGACGGTGAACGACAGATCGTTCACGGCGGTCTTGTCGCCGTAGCGTTTGGTGAGGTTTCTGGCCTCGATCATCCGTGCCGCCCGTAGGTTGAAAGCCGAGTGAGAAATGCGAGGGATGCGCTGCCGGCCTGGACCGTTGGCACCGAACCGGAACCATTGGCCTCGCCCCCGGCGGGACCCTTCGCCAGTCCTGGCGGCACCCTTGGCCGCCGGGCCCGGCAGCCGGATACGCCATACCCTGGCTCACGACGCTAGCGGCGGGCCGGGCACCCCGAATCCTCCTGCCGGTGGAGTTGAGCACCCATCTTAGGGTGGAGCCGTTGCCGGGGGGCTCGTCTCCGCTCCGGCATGATGTGCCTTATGCAGGTTACTCGGGAGCGTTCCACGACAGCGATCGTCACCGGCGGCACCGGGGGTCTCGGCGCCGCCGTGACCCGGCGGTTTCTCGACGCGGGGTGGCGGACGGTGGTGCCGTGGTACGAGGAGCGCGAGTTGGACCGGCTGGGCGACCATCCGTTGCTGACCTTGGTCCAGGCCGATCTGTTCGACCCGCCGTCCGCGACCGCCTGCGTCGCCGAAGCGGTCGCCGACCCCGCCGCCCCGCTCGCCGCCGTTGTCAACCTCGTGGGCGGTTTCGCCATCGGCGGCAGGATGCACGAAACGCACATCGACGACTTCGAACGGCAGTTGCGGCTCAACTTGCGTCCCACGTACTTGACCTGCCAGGCCGCACTGCCGCACCTCATCTCCGGCCGTGGCGGGTCGATCGTGTGCGTGTCCAGCCGTGCCGCCGTGCGCCCCTTCCCCGGGGCGGTCGGGTACGTGACCTCGAAGGCGGCGGTGCTGGCGCTGGTTGACGCGCTCGCCGTGGAATACCGCGGCGACGGCGTGCGCGCCAACGCCGTCCTGCCGAGCGTGATCGACACGCCGGCCAACCGCGTGAGTCAGCCGGACGCCGACCACAGCCGCTGGGTACGGCCGGAGGACATCGCCGAGGTGATCTTCGGGTTGTGCGCCGGTTCGGAAATCGTCAGCGGGGCCCACGTCCCCGTCTACGGCCGGGCCTGAGCGGTTGGTCCCCGCCGCCCCGGAATAGGGTCGGAAGTATGCGCTATCGAACGTTGGGCCGGTCGGGCCTGCTCGTTTCCGTGGTCGGACTCGGGTGCAACAACTTCGGCGGCCGAGTCGACCGCGCGGGCACGCGGGAGGTGGTGGACGCCGCCATCGACATGGGCGTCACGCTGTTCGACACCGCGGACATGTACAGCATGGGGGCCTCGGAAGAGTTCCTCGGCGAGGCGCTCGCCGGCCGCCGCGACCAGGTCGTGCTGGCGACCAAGTTCGGGCACCGCCGCGCCGACATGGGGTACGGCCCGGCGGCGGGGGCCAAGGGTGGGCGCGCCTACATCCGGCGAGCGGTCGAGGGCTCACTGCGCCGGCTGCGCACCGACTACATCGACCTCTACCAGCTGCACATGCCCGATCCGGCCACGCCGATCGCGGAGACCCTGGCCGCACTCGAGGAACTGGTCCGCGAGGGCAAGGTCCGCTACATCGGCAACTCCAACTTCGCCGGGTGGCAGATCGCCGAGGCCGCCCACGTCGCCGAACGGTTCGGCGGCGTGCCGTTCGTGTCCGCGCAAAACCACTGGTCGCTGCTCGAACGGGCGGCCGAGGCGGAGGTGGTGCCGGCCGCGCGGCACTACGGGCTCGGCGTGCTGCCGTACTTCCCGCTCGCGAACGGGCTGCTCACCGGCAAGGTACGGCGCGGCCGCCCGATCCCGGAGGGCACCCGGCTGGCCGCGCGCGCCGCACCCATCGCCGCGGCCCGGCTCGATCGCGTGGAGGCGCTCATCGCCTGGGCCGAACGACGCGACCGCGGCCTGCTCGAGGTGGCGATCGGCGCGCTTGCCGCCCAACCGGGCTGCGCCTCGGTGATCGCGGGCGCGATGTCGGCCGCGCAGCTCAAGGCCAACGCCGAGGCGGCGGAGTGGGTCCCCGCCGACGATGAGCTCGCGGAGCTCGACGAGCTCGTTCCGCCGGCTCGCTGACAACGTGTTGAGCAGGAGCCGCCCGGCCACCGGCTCGATCGTGGGAGGGGAGTGATGATCG
>CALAED010000506.1 GCA_937891035.1 uncultured Thermomonosporaceae bacterium
ACTCATCGCGGCGCGAGGACGGGCCATCCAGCCGCCTGCCCGCAGCCGTACCGTTGACGCGAGAAGGATGGCGTGGGGCGGCACAATAGCCCGTCATGGGTGACTGCGTGTTCTGTGAGATCGTGGCGGGCGAGCGTGCCGCACATATCGTCGTCGACGACGAGTTGGCGCTGGCCTTCCTGGACAGCCGACCCCTGTTCAAGGGACACACCCTGCTCGTGCCGCGCGAGCACATCGAAACGCTTCCCGATCTACCCGTCGAGTTGGTCGGCCCTTTCTTCGCGCACGCTCAGCGGCTCGCCGCCGCGATGGAGACCGGACTGGCGGCGACCGGGTCGTTCGTCGCGATGAACAACAAGATCAGCCAGAGCGTGCCGCACCTGCATGTCCATGTGGTCCCGCGCAATCGTAAGGACGGCCTACGTGGCTTCTTCTGGCCACGCACGAAGTACGCCTCCGATGCCGAGGCCGCCGCCTACGCCGCCCGGCTACGCGACGCGTTGCCGTAGGGCACGACGGTTCCGGCGTTCCCGCTCCGTCATGATCATGCATCTACATGATCGTCGCGGAGGATTCAGGCGGAGAAGAGGTTGGCCAGGGCGTGGAGCGGTTCGGCGGCGCCCTCCGGCATCGGCGCCTGCTGGGTGCGAGCCGCGTGTTCGTACAGGTCCCGTTCCGCTCGGTCGAGCACGGCGCACAACACGTACTGGGTGATCGTCAATCCGCGAAGGTCGGCCGCCCGGCGGATGAGCGCGCCTTCTTGCTCCGTCGTACGGAATCCGATCCGCTCGATCCGACGCTCGCGAAGAGGGACGTTGTGAGCCGACACGGCCATGGGCGGGCTCCTTTCGTGCGACATACCAAAGTGCACGCCACGTGGCGTATGGGTGGTATCCCCTTCCGCGCGGGCGAGTATGACCTGGCGTTGGTATCGGACAGACCGTTACATGGGATAGCGTCGGCGGCGGCGAGCCAGATGGCTTCGCCGCCTCCGTCTAAGCGGCCCGCAGGGAGCGCCTTAGCCGGCGGAGCCATTCAGAAGTCGGGGGACTCGTCCTTGGCCAACGAGATCATCGAGGAGATGTCGAAGTAAAGCTGCTCGGGATAGGGCAGGTAGACCACGTTGCGCAGCGCCTGGTCCTGACCGGTCGACTCGAGCACCACCGTGCCGTAGCCGAGCATGCGGCCAAGCAGCGACCGGTCGAGGGTGATGTCGCTGACCTTTCCTAGGGGCATCATCGCGATCCGCCGGTTCAAGACGCCGCTGATCAACGTCACGCGGTATTCGGTGATGACGAAATAGGTCACCGTCCAGCCGATGAACCGCCACACCAGCCAGCCGAGCACGCCGAGCCAGGCCAGCCAGAGGATCGTCGTGCCGCTGCCGCCGTTGAGCCACGCGCTGCCCGCCCCGGCGAGGAGGAGCCCGCCGAACGCCGCGGTGATCGGCACCAGCAGCGAGGCCGGATGCCTCCTGATCGTGAGCCGGTTGACCTCGTACGACGTGAGATATTTGTCGATCGAACGCGAGCCGAAATCGCGCAGCATCATGAACTCGGGCAGGCCCATGACGCGATGGTACGGCGTCCCGGGCCGGATTCCGTGCCGGGAACACACGGGTGTCGTTGAGGTACTGTCGAATGCGATTCGGTTTGTTCTTTCCCGCGCCCCTACTCGCTCGCTTGAGGCGACCGCCGACGCAGGAGCCCCCAATGACGCAGCTGTTCGCCACTCCCGACGACGTCCGCGACCGGCTCGCGGCGGTCGGCTACCTGCCGGACGGCGCCATCGCCACCACGGTGTTCCTGGCTGCCGCGCTGGGCAAGCCGCTGCTCGTCGAGGGGCCGGCGGGGGTGGGCAAGACCGAGCTCGCCAAGGCGGTGGCGGCGGCCGCCGGCGCCAGGCTGGTGCGGCTGCAGTGCTATGAGGGGCTCGACGAGGCCCGCGCCCTATATGAGTGGAACTACAAAAAGCAGCTGCTGCGCATCCAAGCGTCCACCGGCGACTGGGACGCGGTGCACGATGACATCTTCAGCGAGGAGTTCCTGCTCGAACGGCCGCTGCTACGCGCGATCCGGCGCACCGAGCCGACGGTCCTGCTGATCGACGAGACCGACAAGGCCGACGTCGAGGTCGAGGGCCTGCTGCTCGAGGTGCTGTCGGACTTCCAGGTGACCATCCCCGAGCTGGGCACCGTGACCGCCACCCGGCGGCCGATGGTGGTGCTCACCTCGAACGCCACCCGTGAGCTGTCGGAGGCGCTCAAGCGGCGCTGCCTCTACCTGCAC
>CALAED010000507.1 GCA_937891035.1 uncultured Thermomonosporaceae bacterium
GGGGTGCGGCTGCCGGTGCCCGAGACGGCCGCCGGGCTGGTCGCGCCCGGCGATGAGTTGGTCGTCGGCATCCGCCCCGAGTATCTGGCCGCGGCCGATCATGATCAAGATGGCATCGAGGGCTGGGTCTCGATCGTCGAGAACCTGGGCACGTCCTCGTTGGTGACCCTGACGACGGCCGGGCCGAACGTACAGGTGACGGTGGCTGAAGGACACGAACCGGCGCTCGGTGCGGCGATGCGGGTGCGCCCGCAGCCGGGCCGGATGCTGGTCTACCGGGCCGAAGGAGGAGAGCTTATCGACGCCGGCCACGCCGATGGCGCTAGCCGCGGCGACCGTGCCGCCGATATCGACGCGGCGGGCCGCCCGTGATCGCCGCTCAGACCTTCGGCGGGTTGTCTCCGTTGTAGAGGCGCTCGTTTGGCTGCCGCTGCCCGCCGCCGCGGCTCGCCATGAGGATCTGCAGGAGGAAGGTCGCGCCACCGGCGATCATGAGAATGACTCCGATCATCGGGAGGTCGACGGACTTGAGGTCTTCCTCGATCGCGAACCTGAGGATCGCCCCCGTTATGAGCAGGAAGACGCTGACCCCTACTCCCATGCCATGTGCCCCCTCCCGGGACCGCCAAGCTCATGCCACGTTCAAGTAAACGCGTACCCAAGTGGTAACACTAGCCCGCATCTCCGACTGCGATCATGACGAACCGACCGCCGCGCGCATACGGTCGGCGGAGACGTACGTCAGGGCTCATCGCAAGGACGTCAAAACGCGGCTTCCGGGACGTCCATCAGGTCGCCCGTCGTGGCTTCGGCGATCTTTCGTTCCGCGCTCAACCGCGGCAGGACCTCGGTGCAGAAGAACCGCGCCGCGGCCACCTTGCCGGTGTAGAAGGCCTGGTCGGCCGCCCCGACCCCGTCGCCGGCCAGCTTGGTCAAGGCGATCTCGGCCTGCCGGCACAGCAGCCAGGCGACGATCAGATCGCCGAGCGCCATCAGCAGCCTGTTGGCGTTGAGGCCGGTCTTATAGATCTCGGCGGGCCGGTCCACGGACTCCAGCGCCCAGCCCGTCATCGCGGCGACGATGGCGTGCACGTCGTCGAGCGCGGCGGCGAGCAGCCCCCGCTCGGTCTTGAGCCGGCCGTTGCCCGCCTCGCTGTCGGCGAAGGCCTCGATCTCATCACCGAGGTGCCGCAGCGCCGCGCCGTTGTCCCGCAGGATCTTCCGGAAGAACAGGTCGAGCCCCTGAATCGAGGTGGTGCCTTCGTACAGCGAGTCGATCTTGGCGTCTCTGATGTACTGCTCGATCGGGTAATCCTGAAGGAATCCGGAGCCGCCGAGGGTCTGCAGCGCGTACGTGAGCATCTCGTACGCCCGTTCCGAACCGAAGCCCTTGACGATCGGCAGCAGCAGGTCGTTGATCTTCTCCGCCAGCGCGGCCGTCTCGTTCGTCGTGTTCGTCGCGGCTCCGCCGTCCGCCCGCCTCGCGTGCCGAGCGATCTCGATGGTGTCCTGGTACGACGCGGTCAACAGGACCAGCGCCCGCATGCCCTCCGCGTAGGCCTTCTGCAGCATCAGCATGCGGCGCACGTCCGGGTGGTGGGTGATCGTGACGCGCGGCGCGGTCTTGTCGGCCATCTGGGTCAGGTCGGCGCTTTGCACTCGCTCCTTCGCGTACGCGAGCGCGTTGAGGTATCCGGTCGACAGCGTCGAGATCGCCTTGGTGCCCACCATCATCCGCGCGTGCTCAATGATCATGAACATCTGCTTGATGCCCTCGTGCACGCCGCCGACGAGGTAGCCGACCGCCGGGCGCCCGGGCTCGGCACCGAAGGTGAGCTCGCAGGTCGCCGAGGCCTTGAGGCCCATCTTCTGCTCGACGTTGGTGACGTGGACGCCGTTGCGTTCGCCGAGTTCGCCCGTCTCGACGTCCACCAGATACTTCGGCACGACGAACATGGACAGACCCTTGGTACCGGGGCCGTGCCCCTCCGGGCGGGCCAGCACGTAGTGCAGGATGTTCTCGGTCATGTCGTGCTCGGCGCTGGTGATGAAGCGCTTGACACCCTCGATGTGCCAGCCGCCGTCCGGCCGGCGCACCGCCTTGGCTCGACCGGCGCCCACGTCGGAGCCGGCGTCCGGCTCGGTCAGCACCATGGTGGCGCCCCATCGCCGGTCGATCGCCAGCTCGGCCAGCCGCCGCTGCTCCGGGGTGCCGATCCGCCACAGCAACTGCGCGAACGACGGTCCGCCCGCGTACATCCACACGGCCGGGTTGGCGCCGAGGATCAGTTCGGCGACGGCCCAGTGCAACGTGCGCGGCGCGTTCATGCCGCCCAGCTCGGCGGGCAGCTCCAGCCGCCACCACTCCGCCTCGTCAAAGTAGGCGGCGAAGGATCTGCGGAGGCTCTCGGGGGTCGTCACCGTGTGCGTCTTCGGATCGAAGCGGGGCGGGTGGCGGTCGGCGTCCTCGAAGGACTCCGCGAGCACGCCCGTGGCCAGCCTGTTCACCTCGTCGAGGACGCTGCGCGCGGTGTCGGCGTCAAGCTCGGTGTACGGCCCGGTGCCGAGGACATCTTGGCGGTTGAACATCTCGAAGAGGTTGAACTCGAGGTCCCGGAGGTTGCTCTTGTAGTGCCCCATGACACCGGCCCTTTGTTCCTACTGGTCAGTAACATA
>CALAED010000508.1 GCA_937891035.1 uncultured Thermomonosporaceae bacterium
CGGCGGCGTGGTCGACGATTCGGTACGGACGGCGAACTCCCATAGCGAGTAGCCGTACTGGGTGGCGCGGGCCGTCCCCAACATCCGGACGTAGCGGCCGGTGCCGGACACGTCGAGGGTTTGGGTGCCGCCGGTGCCGGCGGTGGTCGAGAAGATCGAGGTCCAGTTGGTGCCGTCGGCGGACACCTGGATCTGGAAGGCCCTGCCGTACGCGGCCTCCCACGTCAAAACGACCTGGCAGACGGACTGGCTCGATCCCAGGTCCACCCGGAGCCACTGCGGGTCGCTGAACGCGCTTGACCAGCGCGTACCGCCGTTGCCGTCCACGGCGTTCGCGGCCGGGAAGGCGGCGCTTTCTGTCGATGAGGCGGTGGCCGGCCGGCCCTGGGCCGCGTTCGCCGTGCCGCAGGCGGCGGCCGCCGCGCGCGGCGTGCCGCCGGGCGCGACCAAGACGAGGCTCACCGCCGCGAGCAGCGCGCTGAGCTGGGCCGTGAGCGAGGCGGCGGTCCGGCGGAGCCGGTGGCGGCGACCGCGAAAAGCGGGGAGGAGGGGACGAGGAGCGGGGGGTGGGGTGGGATGCATAAGCATCTCCTTCATGGGCGGGGAACGCGTCGCCCCCTTGCGACACGCCTTATTTCATGACGTGATTTAACTCACGGGGCGTCACCCTCGTCAAGAGCCGGACGTTCCCTGGGTCATAGGCTTATGTCTTGCTTGTAATAAGAGCTGAAGCAAGTCGAGGATGGGTGGCGAGCTATGGAGCGCAAACGGGGAACCGTCCGAGACCTGCGCCGGGACAACCGATCCGTGCTGCTGTGGTCGCTCTACTTCGACCAGCCGATGAGCCGCCAGGACCTCAGCCAGGCGACCGGCCTGTCCCCGGCGTCGGTGAGCAACGTGACCCGCGAGCTCATCAGCGAGGGCGTCGTCGTGGAGGCCGGCTCGGTCGACTCCGACGGCGGCCGGCCCCGCGTGCTGCTGCGGATGAACCCCGACTACGGCTACGTCATCGGCGTCGACGTGGGCGAGACGCGCATCCGCGTCGAGTTGTTCGACCTGATGATGACCGTGCGCGCGAAGGCCGACTATCCCCTGAACCCGCACGAGCACGGCGCGGGCAAGGTGGTCGACGGCATCCTCGCCGGCCTGGCCGCCGTGCTGGCCGACGGCGCCGTCGACTCCTCGGCCGTCCTCGGCGTCGGCATCGGCGTGCCCGGCGTGGTCGAGCAGGGCAGCGAAGCGCTCGTCCACGGGCAGACCTACGACTGGGACGCCGTGCCGCTGGAGAGCATGCTGCGCGCCGGGGGGACCGAACTGCCCCTGTACATCGACAACGGAGCCAAGACGATGGGCCAGGCCGAGCTGTGGTTCGGCGCCGGCCGCGGTGCGCAAAACGCCGTGATCGCCCTGATCGGCTCCGGCGTGGGCGCGAGCATCATCACCAACGGCTCGACGTACCGCGGCTCCACGTCGAGCGCCGGCGAGTGGGGCCACACGACCGTCATGGTCGGCGGACGGACCTGCCGGTGCGGCTCGTCCGGCTGCCTCGAGGCCTACGTCGGCGCCGAGGCGATCTTGGATAGGTACGGCTCCCTGCGCGGCGGCCCGCCGTTGCCCGGAGACGATCAGGAGTCCGCGCTCGCCGCGCTGATCAGCGCGGCCGCCACCTCGCCCCCGGCGGCGGAGGTGCTGGACGGTACGGTCCGCTACCTGGGCGCGGGGATCGCCGGGTTGATCAACCTGTTCAACCCGGAGCGCATCATCCTCGGCGGCTGGGCGGGGTTGCTCCTCGGCGAACGGTCGCTGCCGGCGATTCGCGAGGCCGCCCGGCAGCACTCACTGCGCCAGCCGTTCGCCGAAACCTCGATCGAGCTGTGCCGGCTCGGGCCGGACGCGGTCGCCCTCGGCGCCGCCACCCTGCCGGTCGAACGCCTGCTCAACGGCGCGGCGACGCCGGCGGCGGCCGGAACGAACCGGTCCGCCAGCTTGACCACCGGCTGACCACATCCGAGGACAGGGGTTGACTTGGGGCTTGCCTTACGCCTTAAATCAGACCTTAATTTTAGTCGGGGGCAGCAGCACCCAAAGAGAGGCCGCCGATCATGCGGAGACTTCGTATCGCCAGCGCGACGGTCGCAGCGACCACCGTCCTCCTCGCCACCGCCACCCTCACCGCGTGCGGCGGCGGCACCCCGACCACCGCCGGCGGCGCACCCGGCAACGACAAGCCGACGACGCTCACCTACTGGGCCAGCAACCAGGGCAGCAGCCTCGAGGACGACAAGCGCGTGCTCGCCCCTGAGCTGCGCAAGTTCGAGCAGCAGACCGGCATCAAGGTGAACCTGGAGGTCATCGGCTGGCCCGACCTGCTCAACCGCATCCTGGCCGCGACCTCGTCCGGCCAAGGCCCCGACGTCCTCAACATCGGCAACACCTGGTCCGCCTCGCTGCAGGCCACCGGCGCGCTCCTGCCGTTCGACGACGCCGCCTTCGCCAAGATCGGCGGCAAGGAGCGCTTCGTGGCCTCGGCACTCGGCTCAACGGGTGCCGCCGGCAAGCCCCCGGCCGCCGTCCCGATCTACTCGCTCGCCTACGGCCTCTACTACAACAAGCAGCGTTTCAAGGAGGCGGGCATCACCAAGCCGCCGGCCACCTGGGCCGAACTGGTCGCGGCCGGCAAGAAGCTCACCGGCGACGGCAAGTACGGCCTGGCGATCGAGGGCGCCAACAACGCCGAGAACGCCCACCACGCCTTCGTCTTCGCCAAACAGCACGGCGCCGACTTCTTCGACGCCGCCGGCAAGGCGCGGCTGGACTCACCGCAGGCGGTCGAGGCCGTCAAGCAGTACGTCGGCTTCATGGCCAACGACAAGATCGCCGCCCCCGGCAACGCCGAGTACGCCCAAAACGAGTCCATCGGCGACCTCGCCAAGGGCAAGGCCGCCATGCTGCTGTGGCAGGCGGCCGGCCGCCAGCTCAAGGCGCGCGGCATGAAGCCCGACGAGTACGGCGTCGCGCCCGTGCCGGTCCAGTCCGGCGCGCCGGGCCAGGGCGCGAACGTCAACTCCATGGTCGCGGGCATCAACATCGCCGTCTTCAAGAACACCCGCAACCTCGACGGCGCGCTGAAATTCGTCAGGTTCATGACGAGCGACGCGGAGCAAAAGGTGCTCAACAGCACCTTCGGCGCGCTGCCTCCTGTCGTGTCGGCGCAGCAAGATCCGGCGTTCAACACCCCGGAGCTCGCCGTGCTGCGCGGCGCGCTGGCGACCAGCGCGGCGCCGCTCCCCCAGGTGCCCGACGAGTCACAGTTCGAAGAGCTCATCGGCACCGCGATGAAGGACCTGTTCGCCGACGCGGCCGCCGGCCGGCCCATCACGACCGAGACCGTGCGCAAGCGTCTGTCCGAGGCGCAGCAGCAGATGCCGAAGTGAGCCACCTCCGATGATCACGGCCGTCCGGCCAGATCGTCGCGGCCGGTCCGGGGCCGGGGGCGGCGCGCCCGCCGCCCCCGGAGGGGCACCCGGACCGGGCGGCAGGCGGCGCAGGACCCTGGACCGTCTCCGCCGCGGCGGGCTGCCCTACCTGTTCCTCCTGCCCGCGCTCGTCATGGAGCTGCTGGTCCACATCGTGCCGATGCTGGTCGGCATCGCGATGAGCTTCAAGGAGCTGACGCGGTTCTTCATCAGCGACTGGAGCGGGGCGCCGTGGGCCGGCCTGGACAACTACCGGTTCGTCGTCGACGTCAACCGTCCGGTCGGCGCTGCGCTGCTGCAGTCCTTCGGCATCACGTGCGCCTTCACCGTGCTCGCCGTCGGGTTGTGCTGGCTTCTCGGCGCGGCGGCCGCGATCTTGATGCAAGACCCGTTCCGCGGCCGCGGCGGCCTGCGCGCGCTCTTCCTGACGCCGTACGCCCTGCCGGTGTACGCCTCCGTGATCATTTGGGCGTTCATGTTCCAGCACGACAACGGCCTGGTGAACCACGTCCTGCACGACCAGCTCGGGCTCACCGACCAGCCCTCCTTCTGGCTGATCGGCGACAACAGCTTCGCCGCCCTCGTCATCGTCTCGGTGTGGCGGACCTGGCCGTTCGCGTTCCTGATCTTGATGGCTGGGTTGCAGACGATCCCCAGAGAGCTGTACGAGGCGTCCGCGATCGACGGGGCCGGCGTGTGGCGGCAGATCCGCCACATCACGATGCCGTCGCTGCTGCCGGTCAACCAGGTGCTCGTCCTGGTGCTGTTCCTGTGGACGTTCAACGACTTCAACGTGCCGTACGTCCTGTTCGGCAGGTCGGCGCCGAGCGCGGGCGACCTGATCTCGGTCCACATCTACCAGGCCTCGTTCGTCACCTGGAACTTCGGCACCGGCTCGGCCATGTCCGTCCTGCTGCTGGCGTTCCTGCTCGTGGTGACGGGCCTGTATCTGCCGCTCACGTCTCGGACGAGAAGGAGGCGCGGGCACGATGCGCGAGTCTCATAGGCGAGCTCAGCCGCATAGGCGAGCTCAGGCGCGGGCTCGGGTGCGGGCTCGGGTGCGGGCTGGGCGGCGGTCCGGCCGGTCGCCGACCGCGCCGCCGCGGTCGTTCGTGTGGACCAGGCGGGTGGTGCTCAGCCTGCTGGCGGTGTTCGCCGCCGTCCCAGTGTACGCCATGCTCACCAGCTCGCTCAAACCGCTGGAAGACGTCACCGGGCAGTTCCGGTGGTGGCCGAGCGAGCTCACCATCCGCCCGTACATCGACATCTGGCACACCGTCCCGCTGGCACGCTACTTCCTCAACTCGATCATCGTGGCCGGCGCCGCGACCGGCCTGTCGGTGGCCATCGCGATCGTTTCGGCGTACGCGGTGAGCCGCTACCGGTTCCGCGGCAGGCGGCTGTTCACCGTGACGGTGCTGTCGACCCAGATGTTCCCCGGCATCTTGTTCCTGCTGCCGCTCTTCCTCATCTACGTGAACATCGGCAACGCGACCGGCATCGCCCTGTACGGCTCGCGGGGCGGCCTCATCCTCACCTACCTCACGTTCTCGCTGCCGTTTTCGATCTGGATGCTGGTCGGCTACTTCGACTCGATCCCGCGCGGCCTCGACGAGGCGGCCAGGGTCGACGGCTGCGGCCCGATCGGCGCGCTGCTGCGCGTCATCGTCCCCGCCGCCACCCCCGGCATCGTCGCCGTCGCGATCTACGCCTTCATGACGGCCTGGAGCGAGGTCCTGTTCGCCTCCGTCATGACCAACGACACCACCCGCACGCTCGCCGTGGGCCTGCGCGGCTACGCCACCCAAAACGACGTCTATTGGAACCAGGTCATGGCCGCCTCGCTGGTCGTGAGCGTGCCGGTGGTCGCCGGCTTCTTGCTGCTGCAGCGCTATCTCGTCGCGGGCCTCACCGCGGGAGCGGTCAAATGACCCTCGCAGACCCCACAGTCCCCCACAGACCCCACAGACCCTCAACGTGACCGAGGAAAGGGAGTTCATGAACGACCTCGACGCACTGCCCGCCGACTTCGTCTGGGGCGTGGCCACCTCCGCGTACCAGATCGAGGGCGCGGCTGCGGAGGACGGCCGATCGGCTTCCATCTGGGACACCTTCGCGCACACCCCGGGGAACGTCGACGGCGGCCACACCGGAGACGTCGCCTGCGACCACTACCATCGCTGGCCCGAGGACATCGAGCTCATGAAGCGGCTCGGCGTCGACGCCTACCGCTTCTCCATCGCGTGGCCGCGGGTCGTGCCCGGCGGCGCCGGTCCGGTCAACCCGGCCGGCCTGGCCTTTTACGACCGGCTCGTCGACGCGCTCCTCGAGGCCGGCATCACCCCGTTCCCGACCCTTTTCCACTGGGACCTGCCGCAGGCGCTGCAGGACCGCGGCGGCTGGGCGGCGCGCGAGACCGCCGAGCACTTCGCCGCGTACGCCTCCTACGTGGGCGCGGCGCTCGGCGACCGCGTCACCCGCTGGGCGACGCTCAACGAGCCGATGTGCGTCGCGTGGATCGGGCACATCGAGGGCCGCCACGCCCCCGGCCTCAGCGACATCGGCGTCGCCGTCCCCGCGTCGTACCATCTGCTGCTGGCGCACGGCCTTGGCGCGCAGGCCCTGCGGGCGACGGTTCCCGGCGCCGAGGTCGGCATCGTCCACCTCGTGCATCCGTGCGAGCCCGGCGGCGATCGGTACGCCGACGTCCGGGAGGCCGACGTCCGGGCCGCTACGCGCTATGACGGGCACCACAACAGGTGGTGGCTCGACCCGGTCCACGGCCGCGGCTTCCCCGCGGACATGATCGACGTGTACGGCGTTGACCTGCCGGAACGGCCCGGCGACCTCGACGCGATCGGCGTGTCGCTCGACTGGCTGGGCGTGAACTACTACAACCCGAGCGTCGTCGTCGACGACGCGGGCGGGCCGCCGCCGTACGGGCGGCTCAGCCCGCCGGCCGGCACCCGGCGGACCATGCTGGACTGGGAGATCCGCGCCGAAGGGCTCGAGCGCATGCTGCTGCGGGTGAGCGCCGACTATCGCCCGGCCCGGCTGTACGTCACGGAGAACGGCTCGGCCTGGCCGGACACGGTCGGTCCCGACGGGCGGGTCCACGATCCCGAGCGGGCGGCCTACCTCGATGAGCATGTCGCCGCGTGCGCCCGCGCCGCCGGCCGGGGCGCGCCGGTGGCCGGTTACTTCGCCTGGTCGCTGATGGACAACTTCGAATGGGCGTACGGCTACGACGCGCGGTTCGGGCTCGTCCACGTCGACTACGCCACCCAGGTCCGCACCATCAAAGACAGCGGCCTTCGCTACAACGACATCATCCGGCGCCACCGCGACCGCACCCGCCAGGTGGCCTGACCGCCGCGGTGGCCTGACCGCCGCCCGGCCGCGTCCCTCCATCCCCGCCTTTGACAAGGAGACGCGCATGCATCCCCGCCTACCCCGCTCATCCGCCATCGCGCTCGCCCTGATGCTCGTCGCCGGGCTCGTCATCGTGGCCCGGCCGGCGGCCGCGGCGACGCTGCTTTCGCAGGGCCGGCCCGCGACGGCGTCGTCGACCGAAAACGCCGGCACGCCCGCGTCAGCCGCCGTCGACGGCAACACCGCGACGCGCTGGTCCAGCGCTTTCAGCGACCCGCAATGGCTCCAGGTCGACCTCGGCGCCACCGCCACCATCAGCCAGATCGTGCTGCGCTGGGAGACCGCCTACGGCCGCGCCTTCCAACTCCAGACCTCCGGCAACGGCACGTCATGGACCACCATCTTCAGTACGACGACGGCGACCGGCGGCGTCCAGACGCTCAATGTCTCCGGCACCGGTCGCTACGTGCGGATGTTCGGCACAGCCCGGGCCACCCAGTGGGGTTACTCGCTGTGGGAGTTCCAGGTGTTCGGGACGACGACCGGCACGCCGCCCCCGCCGCCTCCCGACTCATTCTGGGGGGACACCTCCACGATCCCGCCCGCCCGCAACGTCCTCACAGTCAAGGTGCTCAACCGGACGAACGGCCGCTACCCCGACAGCCAGGTGTTCTGGAGCTTCAACGGGCAGGTCCGCTCGATCGCCGAGCAGCCGTTCCTCGACATGCCCGCCAACTCCGCCGGCCGGATGTTCTTCTTCCTCGGCTCGCCGACCAGTCGCTACCAGGACTTCATCGAGTTCACGGTCGGCCCTGACGTGTTCAACGGCAACACCACCCGAGTCGACGGGTTCAGCGTCAAGCTCGCCATGCGCCTGCGCGCCCATGACGGCCACGACGTGTCCGTGGGCGAGGATCAGGCCACCTTCGCCGAAGACCGGGCGGCCACCTTCCAGCGGTTCATCAACGAGGTGCCGGCCGAGTTCGACCAGCTCGCCCAGGTCGAGGCGCCGTTCCGGATTCCGGCGCCGGGCAACGCCCCCGCCTTCCAGCCGGGCGGCGCGCACGCGAACTACTTCACCTCCTACGCGGCGTCGATCGGCATCTCGGCCACGACGCAGCAGGTCACCGGCTGCGCCGGCCCGCTGGCGCAGGATCCGGCGAGGTGCGCGGCGCTCAACCGGCACGTCGCGACCCTGCCGCAGTCGCAGTGGTCGGACCCGAGCCAGTACTACCGGGCCGCGCCCGCCAACTACTACGCCAAGTTCTGGCACGACCACGCGATCAACCGCCTGGCCTACGGGTTCCCGTACGACGACGTCGCGAACCAGTCCTCCTTCATCTCCCACGGCGACCCGCAGTGGCTGCTGGTCGCCGTCGGCTGGTAGGGCGGAGCGCCCCGATGAAGATCGCAAAGAAGATCTCGAATCTGCTGGCGGCGGGCGTGCTCGCCGCGACCGCCGTCGTCGCCGTACCATCGCCCCCCGACGCGGAGGCCGCGACGCTGCTGTCGCAGGGCCGGCCGGCGACCGCGTCGTCGGTCGAAAACGCCGGCACGCCCGCGTCCGCCGCCGTGGACGGCAACACCGGGACGCGCTGGTCCAGCGCGTTCAGCGACCCGCAATGGCTCCAGGTCGACCTCGGTGTCACCGCCGCCATCAGCCAGATCGTGCTGCGCTGGGAGGCCGCCTACGGCCGCGCCTTCCAGCTCCAGACCTCCGGCAACGGCACGTCATGGACCACCATCTACACCACAACGACCGGCACCGGCGGCGTCCAGACCATCGACGTCACCGGCAGCGGGCGATACGTGCGGATGTTCGGCACCGCCCGGGCCACCGGGTACGGCTACTCCCTCTGGGAGTTCCAGGTGTACGGCACGGTCGGCGGCGGCCAGCCGCCGGCCGGCACCCCGATCTCGGCGTTCAAGCAGGTCGCGGCGTCCTCGCATGAGGGCGGCAACGCCCCCGCCGCGGCGCTGGACGGCCGGACGAACACCCGCTGGTCGAGCCAGTTCAGCGACGCCCAGTGGCTGCGGGTCGACCTGGGCGGCGTCGGCGGCACCGCCGCCATCACCGGCGTGACGCTCAACTGGGAGAACGCCTACGCCACCGGCTATCGCATCGAGGTGTCGGACAACGGCTCGACCTGGACGCCGATCTACATGACGACCACTGGGCGGGGCGGCGTGGAGAACCTCGCCGTCTCCGGCCGCGGCCGCTACATCAGGTTCGCCGGCACGGCCAGGGCCACCGGCTATGGCTACTCGCTGTGGGAGTTCCAGGTCTTCGGCACCGTGGATTCCTCGGCCACCACGCCGCCGCTGCTGTCCCGGCCGACGAGGGCGCCCGCGCCCACCGGCCAGTTCGCGCTCACCGCGCCGGCCGACCAGGCGATGATCACGAACACCCGGCGCCCCGTGCTGTCGTGGGCGAGCGTGCCGGGCGCCGCGCGCTACGAGGTGTGGATCAACATCAGCCGCACCGACTACGACTTCGCCGCGCCCGGGTCCCTACTCGACCTGTACACGAAGGTCGCCGAGCCGGCCGGCACCAGCACCTCCTACACGCCGACCTGGGACATCGCCGATCGGTGGACGTACAAGTGGTTCGTGGTCGCGGTGAGCGGCACCGGCGCGCGTACCACGTCGGCCATCCGCACGTTCAGCGTGTATCTCCCGCTCATCGAGGCCGCGGGCGACGGTGTGCCGATCGTGAGCGGCGCCCGCGACCTCAACAAGAACGGCGCGATCGAGGCGTACGAGGACTGGCGCCGGCCCGTGGCGGCCCGGGTCAGCGACCTGCTCGGCAGGATGACCGCCGAGGAGAAGGCGTACCAGATGTTCTACAACGCCCAGGCGTACGCCTTGGCGGGCTGGCACTTCGGGCCGGCGCAGGCGGGCGACCTCGACCGGGTGCTGCGCTCGGCTGCCGGCACCCGCCTCGGCATCCCCCCGGTCTCGGCGGG
>CALAED010000509.1 GCA_937891035.1 uncultured Thermomonosporaceae bacterium
GGGTAACGCCTCGTCCGGCCCCGCCGCGTCGGTCGGCGCGCGGCCGCTCACCCGCGGCCGCGTCGTCTCGTACGAGACCACGCAGCGCGAGCCGGGCTACTTCGAGGGCCTGTTGACGCTCACCAACCGTACCGGCAAGCCGCTGGACGGCTGGCAGGTGTCGTTCACCTACCCCGGCGCGTCCGTCAAGAGCGTTTGGGGCGGCGTGCTGGTGCGGGCCGGCGGCACCGCGACCATCCGCGGCACCGACGCCGCCGGCTCCCTCCCACCCGGCGCGACGGTGCAGGTCAGGTTCGGCGCCGCCGGAACCCCGTCGGCCCCGGTCGGCTGCACCCTGAACGGTGGTCCCTGCTGAGGGGCGCGGGCTCCCCGTGGGCGGTTGACCGCCACCCGAAACGGCGCAACCGGCCGGACCCGGCCCAGCTCAGCGCCCATCCCGACGGCCACCCAAGACCTGCCGTGCCACTAGGCTCGACGCATGCGCATCGCACGGTTCTCCACGCCCGACGGCGTCTTTTTCGGCGCGATCGAAGATGACACGGTGGCCGTCATCGACGCACACCCGTTCGGCGAGGTGCGGTTCAGCGGCAGGCGGCTCCCGCTGGCCGACGTACGGCTGGTCGCCCCGATCCTGCCCAGCAAGATCGTCGCGATCGGCAAGAACTACGCCGGACACGTGCGCGAGATGGGCGGCGAGACACCAGCCGAGCCGGTGATCTTCATGAAGCCGTCGACGTCGGTCATCGGGCCGCGCGAGCCGATCGGCTACCCGCAGAAACTGTCCGAGCGGGTCGATTACGAGGGCGAACTGGCCATCGTGATCGGCCGGCTGTGCCGGGACGTGCCCGTGGAGCGGACCGCCGAGGTCGTCCTCGGCTACACATGCGCGAACGACGTCACCGCGCGGGACCTGCAGCGACGCGACGGCCAGTGGACGCGGAGCAAGAGCTTCGACACCTTCTGCCCGCTCGGCCCCTGGATCGAGACCGAGGCCGACCCCGCCGACCTGGCCATCACCACGACGGTGAACGGACAGGTGCGCCAGGACTCGCGCACCTCCCTGCTGCTGCACAAAGTGCCGACGCTGATCTCCCACGTCAGCCAGGTGATGACCCTGCTGCCCGGCGACGTCATCTTGACCGGCACGCCGGCCGGCATCGGGCCGCTGGACATCGATGACGAGGTCGAGGTGACGATCGAGTCCATCGGCACGCTCGCCAACCGGGTCGTGGCCGCGGACTGATCATGTCGCGCGGCGGCCTTTCCGCCGTTTCGGTCGCTCGCCGGTCGTATCGTCGAACGTATGGGCTTCAGCGGCTTCTCCGACCAGGCGTTCGAGTTCTACGAAGGCCTGCTCGCGGACAACACCAAGGCGTATTGGACCGCGCACAAGGCCGACTACGAGCACTATGTGCGCGCCCCGATGGTCGCGCTGTTCGATGCGCTCGAGCCGGAGTTCGGGCCGGCGAAGCTGTTCCGTCCCTACCGTGACGTGCGCTTCAGCAAGGACAAGTCGCCGTACAAAGCCCAGCAGGGCGGGCATACCGAGCAGGGCTACTACTGCGCGATCGACGCCGACGGGCTGATGGTCGCCGCCGGCATGTACGCGCCGAGCGCCGAGCAATTGCGCGGCTATCGCGCGGCGGTGGACGCCCCGGGCCCCGGCCAGGCACTGGCCGCGATCGTCGAGCGGCTGCGCGCCGACGGTTACCAGATCGCGGGCGACCGGCTGAAGACCCGCCCGCGCGGCGTCGCCGACGACCACCCGCGACTCGACCTGCTGCGCCACCGCTCGCTGTACGCACACGTCGGCTGGCCGCCCGACCCCTGGGTGCACACGCCCGAAGTCGTCACGCGCGTACGCGACGCCTGGCGCGGACTCCGCCCCCTCGTCGAGTGGCGGAACGAGCACATCGACCCGGCCGACCCGACCCCGTGACCGGCCCACCGATTCGTTTTCGTCCGGCTCTCCGGTCCGGTATCCTCACTGAGGCGTGAGCGGCCGTCAGGCCGCTCATACCGCACTGGGGTATGGTGTAATTGGCAGCACGAGTGATTCTGGTTCACTTAGTCTAGGTTCGAGTCCTGGTACCCCAGCTGGGTCGCCCGAGTCCAATCGGGCCGGCCCTTTCTGTTTGTCCGGTACCGTGTCGAGCCCGCCCCAACAGTCCGGTAGAGTGGGCGTCGCCCAAGCGGGAGATCGCACCGGGCAGTCAGGCCCCCGTCGTCTAGTGGCCTAGGACGCCGCCCTCTCAAGGCGGTAACGGCGGTTCGAATCCGCTCGGGGGTACGTGGCGGGTTTTGCTGCTCGTTGAGCATCGATCAACTTCGCCGGGGCCCAAGTGTTCGCCCAGGGGGACGACCCCTGGAGCCCCGATGTGAGGGCTTCGCCCTAGCGCCCGGTTCGCATCCGATCGATCTGCTCCTCCGCCGGCGATCTGTCAGTTGTGGCCGACTCATCCAGCCATCGGCTTCGGTGGGAATGTCGGCGGACCCAGAGAAGACAACGCGGCAAAGGGCCTCACTGTCAGTACCGGTCTTCCGGGCTGGTCGGCCTCCCCGACGGCCAGTGGCGGCCATCGCGTGGACTTGCCATCGGATTTCCCGCAATGTCAGCGGAACCTGACTCCGACACCCCATGGGAGATCTGAATCATGCTAAAGCGCGGCTCTTGGTTAGTCGCCGCGGTATCGGTGGTGATGCTGGCCGGACCGGCGGCGATCGCCCATCCCGGGCACCCTGACCATTCATCAGTCAACAGCGAGCTTTTTCCTGGCGAAGGCGTTCTCCCGGCCGGCCAGCATCACGCGGCCGACGGGCATCTGCCACCGGTCAGCCGCGGCGTCCGGCTGGTCGGCAAGGCCGAGGTCTCCAATCCGTCCGGGGCGGGGAACGACGGCCGGGTGGCCGACGTGTCCGCCTTCGGCGATCACGCGTTCCTGACCGCCTTTCGCGACCCCACCTGCGAGCGGACTGGGGCGCACGTGATCGACATCTCGAACCCCGCCGCCCCGGCCGAGGTGCCGAGCGCGTTCATGGAGACGACCCCGAACAACTACGCCGGGGAGGGCTCGCAGACGATCCGGGTGAAGAACGAGTTCTTCGACGGCGCGCTGTTCATCCACCAGAACGAGACCTGCCCGGGCGCGCCGGCGCCCACCGAGCCGAACACGCGTGGCGGCATCAACATCTGGGACGTGACCGACGCCGAGCACCCGCGGCTGCTGGTCAAGCATGCCGGTGACCTCGTCGGCGGACTCGCCGACGACCAGGCGAACCAGACGCACAGCGCGTACGCGTGGACGAACAAGTTCAACGGCAAAACCTATGTCGTGTTGATCGACGACGAGGAGCGCACCGACCTCGACATCCTCGACATCACCGATCCGCGCAACCCCGTACTGATCAACGACAGGCTCGACCTGATCCAGCCGCCGTTCAACGTGGCGCAGGACCCGCCGTCCAACCTCACGTCGGTCTTCTCGCATGACATGGTGGTCAAGCGGGTCGGCGAGCGCTACGTGATGAACGTCAACTACTGGGACGGCGGCTATGTACTGCTCGACGTCACCGACCCGACGCCGGGCAACGTGTCGCTGATCGCCGAGTCCGACTACGCCCAGCTGGACGAGGAGCGGCTGGCCCGCGGCCACGAGATCTCGCCGGAGGGCAACGGGCACCAGTCGGAGCTTTCGCCCGACAACCGCTTCCTGGTCGGGACGGACGAGGACTTCAACCCCTTCCGGGTGATCTCCACGATCACCTCGGGGCCGTACGCGGGTACCGAGTACACCGCGGTCTCCGCATCCGACACCCCGCCGGTCGACGCCGACACCACGATCTCGGGGACGCCGACCTTCGTCGGGCTGGGCTGTGACCCGCTGCCGGCGGGCGACGGCGTCGCGCTCGTCGAACGCGGCGTGTGCCCGTTCCAGCAGAAGCTGGACAACATCACGGCGGCCGGTTACGACGCCGGGATCGTGTTCAACACGGTGCAGCCTGACCCGGCCTGTCTGGGCTTCGTCTCCATGCTGGCCGACGGCGACATCCCGTTCCTGTTCGTCAACCGGCTGACCGGCCTGCAGTTCCTGCAGGTGCCCGGGGTGAGCGAGGAGAACGCCTGCACGACGGCGTCACCGGCCGCCGGCGCGGCGGCAGCGTCGACCACCATCGAGGCGGTCTTCGACGGCTGGGGCTACATCCGGTTGTTCCGTACGGAGGTCCCCGGTGAGGTCGGCAAGACCGGCTCGATCAGGCAGCTCGACACCTTCTCGATCCCCGAGGCCCAAGACCCGGCGTTCGCGACCGGCTTCGGCGACCTGTCAGTCCACGAGGTGGCCATCGATCCGAATCCGGGGAGGCGGCTTGCCTACGTCAGCTACTACTCGGGAGGCTTCCGAGTCCTGGAGTTCGGGGACAAGGGCCTGAAGGAGGTCGGCGCCTTCATCGATCAGGGCGGCAACAACTTCTGGGGAGTCGAGGTCCACAAGATCGGCGAGACACAGTACGTCCTGGCCAGCGACCGGGACTTCGGGCTCTACATCTTCCAGCCACGGAGCTAGACGGCCTCAGGCACGACGGGGATCGCCGCTCTGCCACGGAGCGATGATCCCGGTTGAGCGCGGCGAGGACCGCGAGCGCGAGGCAGACAGACATCCTCGTAGCCGGTCACATGGCGGACACCGTCCGTCATGTGACCGGCGTGGGAACCGCGCCCAAGACGCCGCCCAGGGTATGAATGAGGCCGACACCGAGAACGACGGCGAGGAGCGGCCTCAGCCGTAGGGAGCATCCCCATCACGTGATGCCGGCCCGTCACCGATGTCTCTTTCTCGGCGTTATTCCCCGTTATCTAGCGGAGCGCGCACGGCTTCAGGCGGGTGGTTTGACGCCCTTTCAAGCGGACAGATACGTCATTCGAACGGCCCGGGCAACCAGTGATTCCGGCATTACGTGTTGCCGCCTCGACCGATGCGCTGTGGTGCGGCATGGATGTTCCTATGGGGCGTAGGAGCTCATAGGGCCGTCGCCATGAAGAGGGGGATGATTTGCAGCCGTATCTAGCGGTCCTCATCCTGTTGGGATCGCTGGGCATCGCCATCGCCGCCGTCTACATCCTTTCTCGTCTCCTCGCCGTTCCCGGTGTTGTGGGCGTCGGCCCGTTTCTGTCAGGTGGCCTCCCCAGCGAACACGCCGTGTCGCGTTTCCATGTGCGCTGGTACGCGGTGACCATGGTGTTCCTCGCCTTCGACATGGAAATGGTCTTCATGTATCCGTGGGCGTTGGTCGTGGCGTCGATCGGGGTGAAGGCTGTCGTCGAGATGTTCCTCTTCTTGGGGCTGCTCATGGTCGGCGTGGTGTACGCCTGGCGCGAAGGCGCGCTGCGATGGGCCTGAGCGCGCGCTTGGCACGCTGCGCGGCCGGACGCCCACGGCCCCTTATCGCCGCTGTGCCCGGCGCTACGGGGGTGCGGCTGGCGGCCGAGGCCGAGGTGCGCCGCCGCGGCTGGCGGCCGGCATCGTCGCCGGGGGAGACCGGGCTGTTGCTCATCTGCGGCGAGCCGGGCGCGGCCCTGGATGAGGCGATCGAGACGGTGTGGTGGGCCATGCCAGGTCCGCGTGCTCAAGTACGGGTGGATGCCGCCGCGGCGTCCGCGGAGATCGCCGAGGCGCTCGACCGGGCCGTCATCGGG
Organism: uncultured Thermomonosporaceae bacterium; assembly: GCA_937891035.1. GTDB lineage: Bacteria > Actinomycetota > Actinomycetes > Streptosporangiales > Streptosporangiaceae > CALAED01. Next base: position 5,693 of record CALAED010000509.1, read on the forward strand.
CTTGCCGATGTCGCCGCGCAGCGGGTGGCCGCGGGTACGCGCCCGGCCATGGGCGGCTGGTCCCCACCCGCGCGGCACGAAGAGCATCACATGGGTGCTCCGGCCGGGTTGGCGATGGCCGACCGGGCCGCCGACCGGGATGGGCTGACGCTCGATGTTCTGCGGGTGCCGCTAGGCCCCGTGCTGGCGGATTGGCCGGCGGGTCTCCAGGTGGTCATGACGTTGCAGGGCGATGTCGTGCAGGGCGCCGAGGTCGAGGTCGTCGGCACCGGGGAAGGCGTCGCGTTCTGGGATGAACCGTGGCTGGCCGCCCGGGAGGGGAGGACCGTGACTTCTGGGGCTGCGGCACGCCGGCTGGCCGCGGCGCATCTGGACAGCGTGGGGCGGCTGCTTGGCGTGGCCGGGTGGCCGTCGGCCGCCGCCCGCGCAGGTCGGCTGCGCGACGATGTGCTGGCGGGTCGGCCGGCGGCGCGGGTGACGGCGTCGTACGGGGCGTTCGCCCGCCGAATCGGGCGGTCGCGGCTGCTGCGGTGGATGATCCGTGACTTCGGAGTGATCGACGACGCCGTGGTCGATCGCTTTGACCTGACCGGCCCGGCGGCCCGGCACCCGGGTGACGTGGCGGCCCGCCTGGCGGGCTGGCTCGCGGAGACCACCGCGGCCATCGCGGCCGTCGACGATGAGACTGCGCTGGCGGGAGACGAAGGCCCGCGTGGGCCGGTGACCCGAGCGCCGAGCGCGGGTCTGATCGCGGCGCTGCCGGCGCTGCTGGAGGGAGCGGAGTTCTCCGCCGCACGGTTGATCATCGCGAGTCTGGATCCTGACGTCGATCAACTGGTCGCCGCAGCGGTTAGTCCCGAGGCCCCGGATGCGTGAGGCGACCGCGGTCTGGACCGTGGTGGCGCTGCCGATCTTGCTGGCCGGACTTGCCTTCGCCGCCGCCGCGTTCAATTCGGTGCTGCGCGCGGTCGGCGCCGGCCACCCAGAGCCGGCGCGGGCGTTGACGGATCCGCTGCGCGAGGCGGCGCGGTCGCTGATCGTGCAGCGTCGCGGCACTCTCGCGCCCGACCGGCTGCTGACGCGTATCGGGGTGATCAGCCTTCCGGTCGCGGCATTGCTGGCCGCGGTGGTGGTTCCGATCGGCACCGAGCCGGTGGCGCGGCTGAGGATCGGGGTGGTGTGGTTCAACGCCATGGAGGTGGCGGTGTGGGGAGCGGTGTGGCTGACCGGGTGGGGGGTCAACTCGGCATATGCGCTGATCGGCGGATATCGGTTTATCGCGCAGGGTCTCGCGTACGAGCTACCGCACATGTTCGCCCTGATCACGGCCGCGCTCGGCGCCGGGTCACTGGACCTGACCAAAGTGGCCGCGGCCCAGGACGGGTTGTGGTTCGTGGTGTGGATGCCGGTCGCGTTCGTCGTCTATCTGTTCTCGGCTCTGGCGATGGCGTTCTGGGGTCCGCTTGGCCATCCGGTGGCGGGCGATCTGGCGGGCGGGGCGGCGGTGGAGCTGTCCGGTCCTGATCGGCTGGTGTTCCTGGCGGGTCGCTACATGCTGCTGGTCGTGGCGGCCGCGGTGGCGGTCCCGCTATTCCTCGGCGGCGGGGCCGGTCCCCTGCTGCCTGCCTGGACGTGGTCGCTGGTCAAGACGTGTGCCGTGCTTGCCGCGCTGGTATGGGCCCGGCACCGGCTGCTGGTGCTGCGCATGGACCGATTCATGGAGCTGTCGTGGATGGTGCTGATCCCGGCGATGCTGCTGCAGGCGCTCGTCGTCGCGATCGTGGTGCTCCCGTGAGCAGGCGCTGGTGGTGGTAATGCAGGCCGTGGCGTTCTGGGGGCTGGCAGCGGTCGCGGTCGCGGGTGGTATCGCGGTGTTCGTCGTCGGCTCGATGGCGCGGGCGACCTTCGCGCTGCTTGCCTCCTTTCTCGCCGCCGGGGTGGAGTTGCTGCTCATCGACCTGCACTATCTCGGCGCCCTGGTCATCCTGATGATGATCATGGAGATGCTGATCATGGTTGTCTTCATGGTCATGTACATGATGAATCCGGCCGGGCTGATGCCGATGGTCATGGTGCACAACAACCGCGGCGCGCTGGCCATCTCGGCGGGGGTGTTCGTGGCCCTGGCGACTGGGATCCTGCTCACGCCCTGGCCGCAGCGGCGTGGATCGCCGCCGCGCGATGTGACCTTCGACCTCGGGCAGGCGCTGATGGGTCCGAAGATGCTGGTCATGATGGTGATCGGTGTCGCGATCCTGGCGACGATGATCGCATCGGTGGTGCTGGCCACGCACCGGGGCCGCTACGACCGCCATGTCCGTTTCGACCGCGCGGAGCCGGAGCCGGACCTGGACCCGGCCCGCGGACCCAGGAGGCGGTGCCGCGTGACGCTCGAAACGTTCTTGCTGCTGGCCGCCGCGCTCTTCGCCGTGGGGCTGTACGGCGCGCTGTCTCAGCAGTCGATCGTGATGGTGATGATGGGCCTGGAGTTGATGGTCAACGGCGTGCTGATCGCCGGCGGCGGATTCTGGTACTACGTGGCGCCGGGCACGGCGGACGGGCAGGTGCTGGTCCTCGTCGCCATTACGGTGATGGCGTTGGAGATGGCGATGGGGTTCGCCGTGGTGACCGCGCTGTTCCGGGCCCGCGATGTCGACGTCACCGACGACGCCGGAGACCTCAAGGGATGAGCGTCCCCATGAGCGTGCTTGGCTGGGCGCTCCCGATGCTCCCCCTTGCGGTGGGCGGGCTGCTGCTGATCACCGGGCGCCGCGCCGACCGGGCGGCGCCCATCGCCGGCATGGCGGCGGCCGCGGTGACGCTCGCGCTGGCGATCGGGGCGGCGGTCTGGCGTCCCGTCGTACGGTTCCCCCTGCTCGCCGGTTCGCCGTCCGGGATGGCGGTAGACGGCCTGTCGGCCATCATGGTGGTGATGGTGGCCGCGGTGACGCTCGCGGTGCTCGTGTACGCGGCCGGGGAGTTCGGGGCGGGGGAGGCGCGGGCCCGGTTCTTCGGGCTGATGCTCATCTTCGCCTGCGCGATGCTGGTCACCGTCACCGCGACCGACCTGGCTTTGCTGCTGATGGCCTGGGAGGTCATGGGCGCGATGTCATACGCGCTCATCGGCTTTTGGTGGCACCAGCCCGACCGGGTCAGCGCGGCCGACGTCGCCTTCCTCACCACCCGTACCGGCGACGTGGGCCTGTACGTGGCGGCCGGCTGCGCCGTCGCGGGGACGGGCTCGCTCGGCTTGGCCGGGCTGGCCGGCGCCGCGGACCCGTGGCGAGACCTGATCGCGGCGGGGGTGGTCGCGGCGGCGCTTGGCAAGTCGGCGCAGTTGCCGTTCTCGTTTTGGCTGTCGCGGGCGATGGCCGGGCCAAGCCCGGTGTCAGCACTGCTGCACTCGGCGACGATGGTCGCCGCCGGAGCTTACCTGCTGCTCCGCCTGCAACCGCTGCTTGCCGTCACCGGCTGGGCGGCCACGCTCGTCGCCTGGATCGGCGCGCTCACCGCATTGCTGCTCGGCGCGGTGGCGTGCGCCCAGCGTGACCTCAAGCAGTTGCTCGCCGCCTCGACCTGCGCGCAGATCGGATTCATGGTGCTGGCCGCCGGGGTCGGCGCGGCGGCGGGCGGCACCGCGCAGCTGGTCGCGCACGCAACCGTCAAGAGCCTGCTGTTCCTGGCGGCGGGAGCGTGGCTGGTGGCATTGGGCACCAAGAATCTCGGCGATCTGCGCGGCGCCGCCCGCCGATACCCGCTGGTCGGCTTCGCCTTCGGCGCCGGGGCACTCACGCTGGCCGGGCTGCCGCCGCTTTCGCTATGGGTTACCAAGGACACGATTCTCACCGCCGCCGTTGATCGTTCCGCGGCGCTGTACGCGGTCGGGCTCGCGGCCGGCGTGCTGTCGGCGGCGTACGCGGCCGTCGCGCTGTTCGCCGTGTGGAGACCGGCCGACACCGGGACCCGCGACGACGACGCCGGGACCCGCGAAGACACAGAGCGGACCGGTACCGGGCGCGTCGGCCCGCTGCAGCAACTGCCGCTGCCCGCGCTGGCCGGTGCCGCCGTCGTTTTCGGCGCGGTGGGACTGCCCGCGGTCGCGGCGGCCTGGGAGCGGTTGCTCGGTGTGCCGGGGGAGCCTCGCGCCGGTTTCGCG
>CALAED010000510.1 GCA_937891035.1 uncultured Thermomonosporaceae bacterium
TCGCCATTCGCAATGGCGGCCCGCCCCTTTGTGCTGCGCTTTTCTGCGGCCAGCCTAGATCATCTACCCAACTCCTTGATCAGTAGATTTCGCTCTCCGCAAAGTTGATCTACAAAATTATTGACGATGCGTATGCACTCCACTTCATAACGCCAAATCTGCGGTGAGATATCCCACAAGACCACGGAGATTGTTGTCGACCAGTGGTCAAGCCGCCGTAACGTCTTGGGCTTGTGTGCGGTCCGACGGGGGCTTACCTAATGCCGGCGCCGCACATCGCGGTCACCCCTCATTGTGGTGGCCGCCGTCCTGTTCCCTAACGAAGGATGGTTTGTGGGTAGCGCTGAGAAGCATCGCCAAAAGTCCGTTGTCCGTCTACGTAAATCACTCGCCGCCGGCATCGCGCTCACCGCGACCACGGCGGCCGGTTTGCTGATCATCTCCACCGGCATCTTTTCCGCGGATCACGGCGGCGCCCAGGCCATGCGTGAGCAGGCGGGCTTCGCCTACCAGGCGCCGGACCGGGCCGCCCGCTCGGCCACTCACCGGGCCACCCGTGAGCCGCTGCCGACAGCGTCGCCGACGCCGACGAAGAAGACGGCGAAGACCGCGAAACCATCGGCGACCAAGCCCGCCGGGGACCGCTCACGGCGCTCGTCCGCGTCAACCGGCGCATACAAAATTGTGGGCGGGGGATCGTGCGAGGCGTCCTACTACGACGAAGGCCAGATGACCGCGAGCGGGGAGCCCTTCGACCCGAGTGAGATGACGGCCGCGCACAAGAGGCTCGCGTTCGGCACCAAGGTCCGGGTGATCAACAAGAACAACGGCGAATCCGCCATCGTCCGGATCAACGACCGCGGTCCCTACATCAGCGGTCGTTGCCTCGACCTGTCCAGGGCCGCGATGAAGGCGGTCGGCGGGATGGGTTCGGGGGTGATCCCGGTCAGGTACCAGATTCTCGCCAGGTCCTGAACCAGAACGAGCCGGGGACAACTGGCACAACCTGCATAAACTGCACAACCGGCATAGGCGCCACGTTTCCGTGAGCCCCGGGTTGCGCCGGGGACTACACCGTGGCGCCGCGCATCGTCGCCGGAGCCGGGTCGGACAGCCCACGCGGACGGACCCCCAAGTGAGCGCGGAACCAGTCTGTGAGGGCGGCGTCCACGCTGATCGCCTCGGCGATCTGCGGCCGCGCGTCCGTACCCGGCTCCGCGGCGAGCGCGTGGCCCATGCGGAAAACGGCCATCTCGACGTCGGACACACCGGCCGTCCGCAGTCGGTCGCGCAGGGCGGCCAACTCGGACGGCGGGACGGCGTCGTCGTTGCCGCCGCCCGCCAGCAGCAGCGCCGGGTCGCCGGCCGCGACGGCTCCGGCGACGTCGGGGGCCAGGTCGGCGGCGCCGTGCCCGGCGAGCGGCAGCGGCGCGATGAGCGCGGCGGCGCTCGCCGCCACCTCCCGGCGGACGAGCACGCGCAGCGCCACGGTGGCGCCAAGCGAGAACCCGGCGAGCCCGATCGGGCCGTCGGTCAGCCCGAGGTCCGTGCGCACCTCGGCGAGGAGCGCGGGCGTGTCGCTCGCCGCGCGCTCGACGACCTCCCCCTCGGCGGTGCCGTCCGGCAGACCGACATAGACCCGCCAGCCGGGGATGCCGGTCAACGGGACGGCGGCGGCGAGGGCGGTCTCGGTGCGCGGCGGCCGGCGTCCCGGCCAGGCGACGATCAGCGGCGGCACCCCGTCGGGGTCCGCGTCGGCCGCGGTGGGCGGCAACGCCACGTACGGCACGCCCATGGCCGTTCCGGTGCGCGGCCGGGCCAGCTCATCGCCACTCATCGCGGTCCTCTGCCATCTCCTTCGAGGCATCTGCCGGGGAGCGCGGGCCGCGGCTCCCAAAACGCCATGTTCGCACTGGCTGCCGAGAATTTCCGGCCAATCAGCGGAAGCTTGCGGTATTTGGGTGGGCATATGGTGACCTACGGCGACAAATCCAAGCAGGTACCGTTCCGTCGAGGATCGACCGGACCTCTCGCATGTCGAGGACACTCTACGGAGCCGACGACAACGGCGCCCCCATGTCGGCAACGATCCGGGGGGAGCTCCGGCAAAGCCCGCGCCAGCACGCGGCACGCCGATCACGCGACCGCACGCCGTCGGCCGGCACCTGTGTTATCCGCGTCCGCCACCCGGCCGGCCCGGACCTAATCGCGGGCGGCGTGGTAGACGGCGGCCATGTCGTCCTCGCCGTGCCCCAGTTCGACAGCCCGGCGCATCTGGTCGCGTACGGCCTCGGCGAGGCGCGGCGACAGGCCGGCGGCGCTGGCGGCCTGCACCACCAACTCGGCGTCCTTGACGGCCGTCTCGGTCTTGAAGCTGGGCGGGTACTCGCCGCTCAAGATGGCGCCGCCCTTGGTGTGGGCGTATTGAACATCAAGCGGTCCGCCCGCGATCGACTCGAGGAACAGCTTGGGGTCGAGCCCCAGCCCGTCGGCCAGGGCCATGGCTTCGCCGATGGCGGTGGTCAACGCGAGCACCCAGCTGTTGACGACGAGTTTGAGGCGAGAGGCCTCGGTGCCCTCGCCGACCCACGTGGTGCGGGCGCCGATCGCGTCGAAGACCGGTTGTGCCAGCGGCCGGTGCGCCGTCGGGCCGGACACCATGACCAGCAGCTTGCCCTCTTCGGCCGGCTGTTTCGTGCCCAGCACGGGGGCGTCGAAGAACGGGACGTCCCGCTGGGCGGCGAGCCGGGCCAGCCGATCGGCCGCCGCCGCGCCCACCGTGGCGGTCTGGACCCACACCGCCTCGTCGTCGAGGGCCGCCAACGTGCCCGCCATGACCTCCTCGACGGCATCGGCGTCGCGCAACATGGTCAGCACCACCGCGGCGCCGGCCACCGCTTCGGCGGGCTCGTCGCAGACCCGGGCCCCGGCGGACGTCAGCGGCTCGGCCTTGGCTCTGGTCCGGTTCCACGCGTGCACGCCGATGCCCTCGCGCAGCAGGCTGCGCGCCATGGCCGCGCCCATGATGCCGGTGCCCAGTACGGCGACGGTGAGATCGCTCATGGCGCCCTCCTACCCATTTATCCGTCCCATCCATACTTGTCTTATGACGTGGCGAAGTCGCGGGCGAGTCGCTCCGCCGCGCGGCGCAGCAGTGGCACGACGTCGTTGACCGTCGCGCGGGTGAGGCGGCCGGACGGCCCGGACACCGAGATCGCGCTGAGCGCCGGCGCGCCCGCGACCGGCACTGCGACACACCGCACCCCCAGCTCCTGTTCCTCGTCGTCCAGCGCGTAACCGCGGCGGCGGATCAGGTCGAGCTCGCGCATGAGGACCTCGAGGTCGGTGATCGTGTGCGGGGTGTGCGCCTCGAGACCGGCGCGGCACACGAGCGTGCGGGCCGACTCGGCGGGCAACTGCGCGAGCAGCGCCTTGCCCACCCCGGTGCAGTGTGCCTGCACCCGCCGGCCGACCTCGGTGAACATGCGCATCGAGTGCCGGGAGGGAACCTGCGCGACGTACACCACGGTGTCGCCATCGAACAGGGCCATGTTCGCGGTCTCGCCCACCTCGTCGACCAGCCGCGCCAATGCCGGTCGCGCCCAGGCGCCGAGCAGCCTGCTCGAGCTTTCGCCGAGCCGGATGAGCCGGGGACCGAGGGCGTATCGCTTCGACGGCGCCTGGCGTACGTAGCCGCGATTCACGAGGGTGCGCAACAACCGATAGATCGTCGGCATCGGCAGGCCGGAGGCCGCGGTCAGCTCAGACAGTGCCAGCTCACCGCCGGCGTCGGCCAGGTGCTCGAGCAGCTCGAACGCGCGCTCGAGAGAGCGTACGGCGTCGGCCACGGTAGCCACTCCTCTCCAGGCCGAGCGGCTACTTCGATTCTACGGAGTCATCCTTTCGTTATATGAAAGCAGGTGGATCACGGGGTTATCTCCGCCGATCAGGCGGTAATACTCACAACGCCGGGTCCAGTAACGGCCACCCCCTCCCGGCCGACCAGGTCGTGGAGGGGCTGAGACTATGCGCATCGGGGCGGCCGTCACAGTTGTCGGTTGCGCGGCGGGAGTGGCGCTTCCGGCCTTGTTCGCCCGTCCGGCGTGGTCCGCGCCCAAGGACCTGCGGCTGGTCACCACGATCGTGACGACCGCGCGCACGGTCGTCGGCGACGCCGAGTTCATCGACTTCACCGTGACCGTTCGCGCCATCGGCGGCAGCGCGCGCGGGGTCGGCGTCACCGCCGCGATCGAACCGGCCGCCACCTGGGTCGCGGTGCCGAGCATCTGCCGTACCGGCCGCAACGGCGGACGACTGCGCTGCGCGCTCGGCGACGTCTCCGGCCGGACGGATCTCGATCTCGCCGCCCGCGTGCCCCGGCCGCCCGGCCCGACGGCGCCGCCCGTCCTGGTGACCGTGACCACCACGTCCAGCGCCACGGCTGAGACGACCGTCGCCGCGCCGTCGGCCACGTCGTCGGCCCGGTCGCCGCGGTCGCCCGTGTCTGCGGCGCGTCCTCCCGGGTCGCGGCGGGGCGCTTCGCATTCGGCCGGCGCTCACCAGCCCACGTCGGCCGGGCGGCCTGGGCGGCCTGGCCACCGTGGCGATGCGCCGTTGCGGCCCGGGCGCCCGCCGGCCGTACCGGAACCGCCGGCCGTACCGGAACCGCCGGTCGCGCTGGAACCGCCCGCTGTCCCGCCGCCTGTCGCCCCCTTGCCCTCTGTCGCCCCGCCGCCACCGCCGGCATCCGGAGACGCGGCCGCTCCCGGCGCGGCCTGGCCGTCTCCGTCGGACCCGGCGCTCGTCCTGCCGGAGGCCGGCACGTCGCCGCCCGCGGCCGGACCGCAGGCCGGCCAGGACCCGAGCATGATTGATCCGCCTCAGTTGTCGATCGTGCGGGCCGAGCCGGTGGCCGGTTCCCGGCGGGCCTGGGTCACCGTGCTCGCCATCACGATCGTCTTCGAGACGGCCGTACTATGGCTCGCCGCCTGCCTTACCCTGTGGCGGCGCAGGGCGACCCCCACCCACGCGCCGTCTGGCGGGCTGACCGCATGGCTGAGGTCCGTACTGCGCGCGGTGTGGGCACCGCTCGCCCGGCTGCCGCGCGTGCTGGACGGACTCCGCCGCTGATGGCCCCCTGGTCAGGAGGTGGGGCCGACCGGGCCCGCTGCGCGGTAGGCGACGGGCCCTGGCCGGCGGCTACTCGTGGTGCGCCCGCTCCTCGATGGCCCGGCGGTCGCCGTTGCCCTCGTGTTCCGGCGGTTCGCCGAGATCGGCCACGAACCGGCGGTTGAGCGCCACCCGCAGCCGCCCAAGCGGCTTGCGCGCCTCGGGCGCGGACACGCCTTCGGCCTCCGGGCGGGCCAGCGCCACCGCGGCGGGCAGTCGCGCGTCGGTGATGGGTGCGGCTTCCTCGCCACTGACCGGGCGTTCGACCTCGATGTACTCACCGCTCGGCAGCCGCCTGATGATCCCGGTCTCCAGCCCGTGGTGGACGAGTTCGCGGTCGTTGTGCTGGAGCCCGAGACAGATCCGGTAGGTGACGATGTACGCGATCACCGGCCCGAAGATCACCGTGATCCGGAAGAACCATGTCGTCCAGAACAGCGGGATGTCGAGGGTCAAAGCGATGAGGTCGTTGCCGCCGGCGGCCCACAGCAGGCCGTAGAAGGTGACGCCCGCGGCGCCGATGGCGGTGCGCGGCGGCACGTCGCGGGGCCGGTCGAGCAGGTGGTGCACCGCTCGATCGCCGGTGACCCAGCGTTCCAGGAACGGATAGACCGCCAACCCGGTGAACAACACCCCCGGCACGACCAGCGCCGGCACGATCACGCTCATCGGCAACGTATAGCCGAGCGCGTTGATCTCCCACGCCGGCATGATCCGCAGCGCGCCCTCGAGGAAGCCCATGTACCAGTCGGGCTGGGAGCCGGCGCTGATCTCCTCCGGGCTGTACGGCCCGAACAGCCAGATCGGGTTGATCTGGAAGAACGTCGCCAGCAGCGCGGTCACCCCGAAGACCCAGATGAAGAACGCCGTGGTCTTGGCGATGAAGACCGGGAAGAACGGATAGCCGCGTACGGTCCCGATGCCGCTGCCCTTGCCGGGGAACTGGGTGTGCGTCTGCCGCCAGGTGAGCACGATGGCGTGCAGCGGGATCAGCGCGAACAAGATGCCCGGGATCAGCAGCACGTGCAGGGTGAACAGCCGCGGGATCAGATCCTCACCCGGGAAGCCGCCGGCGCCGAACAGGAAGTACATCAGGTAGCTGCCCACCAGCGGCAGCGACAGTATGACGCCCTGCAGGATGCGCAGCCCGGTGCCGGACAGCAGGTCGTCCGGCAGCGAGTAGCCGAACAGGCCGTTCAGCAGCGCGAGCGTGAAGAGCACGACGCCGATCAGCCAGTTGAGCTCGCGCGGCTTGCGGAACGCGCCGGTGAAGAAGTTGCGCAGCATGTGGATGACGATCGCGCCGAGGAACAGGATCGTCGCCCAGTGGTGGATCTGCCGCATGAGCAGGCCGCCGCGCACATCGAAGCTCAGGTGCAGCGTGGACTCGTAGGCCTCGCTCATCCGCACCCCGCGCAGCGGGACGTACGAGCCGTCATAGACGACCTGGGCCGTGCTCGGCTTGAAGAAGAACGTCAGGAAGACGCCGGTCGCGATGATGATGAAAAACGAGTACATCGCGATCTCGCCGAGCAGGAACGACCAGTGGTCGGGGAACGCCTTCTTGATGGCCTTGTTCGAGAACCGGGCCAGCCCGAATCGTTCGTCGATGGCGTTGCCGGTCCCGGAGAGAACCTTAGGAGGATTGCTCATCGCCAACCTCGTCGCGTGTCATGTGGTCCTACTCTCCCACCTTCCGTCCAGGGTGGGCAAAGGGGGTGGGCACGCCGCGCCGGGGGGTGGGCTTCGCTGTTCTAAGCCGCTGATGGGCCACGTATGCACCGGTTCGTTGCTGTGCATGTGCTCGATGTACCGCTGGGTCATGCGGCGCAGCGCCTCGGGCCGGTCGGCGCGGCCAGACTTCTCGATCGCGTGCACGGTCGAGCGCTGCCAGGTGGCGCCCGTCCTGGCGGTGAGGCAGCGTTGTTCGATGATGCCAAGCAGCCGGTCGCTCTTGGACCGGTCGACGCCCCATCCGTCCAGACCCTCGTACGCGAGGGGAAGCAGCCGGCGCAGCACGAGTTCGGTGACCGGCACGTCGCCGAGCCCGGGCCAATAAAGAGTCGCGTCGATGCCGTACCGCGCGGCGCTATGCAGGTTGTCCTCGGCGGCGGCGAACGACATCCGCGTCCACACCGGGCGGTCGGCGGCGGCGATGGCCCGGATGAGCCCGTAGTAGAAGGCGCCGTTGGCGACGGTGTCGGCGACCGTCGGCCCGGCCGGCAGCACGCGGTTTTCGACCCGCAGGTGCGGCTTGCCGTCGACCACCGCGTAGACCGGGCGGTTCCATCGGTAGACGGTGCCGTTGTGCAGGGTCAGCTCACCGAGCCGCGGGACCTGCCCCGCCGCCAGGACCGCGAACGGGTCCTCGTCCTCGCAGACCGGCAACAGCGCGGGGAAATAGCGCGTGTTCTCCTCGAACAGGTCGAACACCGAGGTGATCCAGCGCTCGCCGAACCACACGCGCGGCCGTACGCCCTGGGCCTTCAACTCCTCGGGACGGGTGTCGGTGGCCTGCTCGAACAGCGGGATCCGGGTCTCGTCCCACAGCTCCTTGCCGAACAGGTACGGGGAGTTGGCGGCGAGCGCGACCTGGACCCCGGCCACCGCCTGGGCCGCGTTCCAATACCTGCCGAAGTCGTCCGGACTGATCTGCAGATGGAACTGCGCGCTCGTGCAGGCCGCCTCCGGCATGATCGTGTCGGCGTACGTGGACAGGCGTTCGGTGCCCTCGATGTCGATGTACATGTCCTCGCCGCGGGCGGCGAAAATCTGCTCGTTGAGCAGCCGGTAGCGAGGGTTGGCGGACAGCGAGTCGGCGCCGATGTCGCTTTCGCGCAGCGTGGGCAGAATGCCGATCATCACCAGCCGGGCGCCGACCTCGCGGCCGCGTTCGACGGCGTGGTTGAGGTCGGCGCGCACCTCGCGCTCCAGCTCACTCGTCCCGCCGCCGCCCAGCTCGCGCGGCGGCACGTTGATCTCCAGGTTGAACTGGCCCAGCTCGGTTGCCCAGGTGGGGTCGGCGAGCGCGTCGAGCAGATCCGCGTTGCGCATCGCGGGATGACCGCGCTCATCGACCAGGTTGAGCTCGATCTCGAGCCCGATGTGCGGGTGCTCGAAATCGAACTGGGATTCTTTGAGCATGTGCGCGAGCGCGTCCAGACACCGTAGGACCTTCTCGCGATACCGCCGCCGGTCTTCTCGGCTGACGGAGATGGGGGCGACATCCCTGCCCATTGTTTTCCGTCCCTCCGCGTAGCAGAGAGCTATACCCCAAATGTTCCCTTAAGACCCCTCCGGAACCCGGTTAGATAGCGTCTGAAAACGGCAAAGACGGCTCCCGCCGACCACATACACCTCAACCGCCTCACCGGACTCAGCGTGACCAGGTCAGCCGGCGAGGGCCGCCGCGAGGGTGCGCCGGCCTTTGATGCCGAGCTTGCGGTAGACGCTGGTCAGATGGGTCTCCACCGTCCGCTGGATGAGGAAGAGCGCCTCGGCGATCTCCCTGTTGGTCGCACCGGCTGCGGCCAGTTCGGCGATGCGCCGCTCCTGGGCGGTGAGCGCGGCGACGCCGCTCGGCCGCGGGCGCGGGCGGCGCGCCCCGGCCCGGGTCAACGCTGCGCCGATGCGGCTGACCAACGGGGCCGCTCCGCAGTCCATGGCGATGACGTAGGCCTCGCGCAGCAGGCCGCGCGCCTCGTCTCGCTCCCTGCGCTCCACCCGGAACCGGCCGAGCTCGTACAGGGACCTGGCGTACTCCAGCCTGGCGGGCGAACCGGCCAGGACCGCGACCGACTCCTCGAGCGCCGCCGCCTCGCCGCGGATCAGGCCGCTCGCGCGCAGCGCCACGCCGATCGGTCCGCTCGCGCCCCAGGTCCGGGCCAGCGCGAGCTCTTCGGCCACCAGCCGGCCGGCCGCCGCGCCGTCGCCCCGCCGGTGCAGCACGAGCGCGGCGTTCGACCGCCATGCCCCGGCCGCCGGATTGACCACGCCGGAGTCGACGAGCTGCCGGCCGGCCTCGAGGAAATCGGACAGCGCGCCCTCTGGGTCGTCGCTCAGCAGTCGATAGCGGCCGCGGCTCTCCAGCGCATCCATCGCCCAGTACGGCATCGGCGCGCCGCCCAGCAGGCCGATGCGGGCGAGCAGCCGCGCCGCCTCCGCCGGCTCGCCGAGTTCGAGGTAGGCCTCGATGAGGTAGACCTCGGGGCCCTGCGGACCGGAGTCACGGCACAGCTCCGAGTGCGCGGTGAGCGCCGCATGCGTTTCGTCGACGGCGTCGGCGAGCCGGCCGGCCTGCAACATTGCTCCCCCGCGCAAGGCGTGACCGTTGCCGGCGAAGGTCGGCTGATTGAGCGCGGCGCCGCGGGCCACCAGCACGTCGGCGCAGCGCCACGCCAGGTTTAGCTCGCCGGCGCGGGTGAGGCTGAGCGCGGCGTTGCGGTAAGCGTAAAAGTCGCGCATCGCCTCCGGCGGACCGAGGGCGAGCACGTCGCGCGCCAAGGCGATGCTCTCCCGCCTGGACCGACCTGCGGCCGACAGGCGGTAGGCCGTGATGCCCGCGATGGCGCGCGCCGCGCCGGGCCGTTCGGCGGCACGCGACCTGAGCCGCTCGATCCGGTGGGCGTAGGCCAGGGAGGTCACCCCGGCGCCGATCCCGAGCGCGAGGATGTCGAGGTCGGCGACGAGGTCCGCGTCTGCCGCCTCGCCTGCGTCTGCCGCGGCCGCCGCGTCGGTTGCGCCGGCCGGATGCGCCGTGCGGGCCGCGTGCGCCGGACGTGCGGAGCGGCCGTCGCCGGCGAGCCGGGCGATGGCCCGGTCGAGTACGCCGATCGCGGCCTTGGCGTCTTCGCGTTCGCAGGTGGCGGCGGCGAGGTGCTCGGCGATCCTGGCCACGGTATGCGGGTCGGCGGCCGTCTCGAACGCCTCGGTGAGGTGCGCGACGGCGTCCGCCACGTTGGTGCGCAGCTCCGCTTGGCCGAGGTCGAGAAGGAGGTCCAGCCGGTCGGGGCCGGACTGCGCTTCGGCCAGCGCCCGGCGCAACCGGGTCGCGGCCTGCCCCCAGGCTCCGCTGGTGAGGGCCGCGCGGGCGGCGGCCCGCAGCACGGGAATCGCCCACGGGTCGCCGATCGGCTCGGTGGCGAGCAGGTGCTCGATGACGTGCACGGCGGGGGCGCCGCGAATGTGCAGCAGCCGCGCCGCCCTGGCGTGCGCGAGCAACCGGTCCAGGTCGGACATCCCGTTCAGCACGGCGGTCCGCACGATGGGCCGGCTGAATCGCAGCGTGCGGTCGTCGGCGCGGAGCAGCCCGGCAGCGACCAGCGCGTCGGTCGCCTCGGTCGCCGCCTCGACGCCGAGCCCGGCGAGTTCGGCGACCAGATCCGGCTCGGCCCGCTGGGTGAGCACGCCGCAGCGCTCACCGCGTACACCGGCACGTTCACCGGCACGTTCACCGACGCGCTCGCCGAGAATGCCGACGGCCCTGATGAGTCGCTCGGCGTACGGGGATGCCCCGTGCAGCCGGTCGCGTACCCAGCGGTCCACGGTGGGTCCCACCTGGTTGGCGAGGCGCCTGGCCGTCTGCGCCGACGGCGGCAGCCGGGCCGCGGCGACGTCCGCGAGCACGGCGGTGAGCAGCCCGGGATGGCCGCCGGTCACCCGATGCACGGCGGCGCTGAACACCTCGGCGGGTTCGGCGCCGAGGGCGCGCCGCGCGATCTGCGCGACGTCGTCGTCGCTTAGTGGCCCGAGCCGCATCTGCACGAACGACTCGGTCAGCTCATCCAGCGCCACCTCGCCTGCCGGGTCGATGCCGGTGGTGCGCGCGACGGCGAGCACGAGCGGCAGGCCGGCGGATCGCCGCGTCAAAAAGCCGAGCCAGCGCAACGACGCGGCGTCGCACCACTGCAGATCGTCGACGACGAGGAAGAGCGGCGACGCGGCGGCGAGCTTGCGGGTCGACTCATACAGCCGGTGCAGCGCGGCGAAGGTCGCGGTGTCGCCGAGGCCCACGATCGCGGCGCGCGTCACCGGGGCGAGGATCTGGCGGGCCACCCCGAAGGGTCGCGCGCGTTCGGTGTCGCGCGCCTGCGCCCAGGCGACCTGGAAGCCGCGCCCGACCGCCAGGTCGGCGGCGGCGCGGAGCAGTGCCGTACGGCCGCTGCCCGGCTCGCCGTCGACGACGACGTGCACAGCAGAACCCGCCGCGTCGAAGATCTTCTCGAACGTGGCGAGCTGCCCGGTGCGGCCCGGCAATGGCCGACCCACTGTGTTGTCCATCGGTATCGAAGATCCGATTTTCCCACACGGCGCCGACGAGCAACGCGCCATCGAGCACGGCGAGGCGCTTTCCGTACGCTCTCGAACTCCGCCGAACGCCGTCGAATCGTTCAGAACCGAGCCGAACGAAACCGAAACGCGACCGACGAAGAACGATCTCAGGCGGAGGTTTTCGCCACCTGGCCCTGGTCGCCGGGCCGGTCAGCTTCGAGCAGCGGCGTCGAGCTGCCCTCGAGGAGGACTTTGGCGACCAACTCGGGATTGTCGCCCATCGGGACGTGCCCGCAGTCCTGTAGCCAGACGAACCGAGCCCCCGGCAGCCGCTGCTGGGCCCGGACGGCCTGGCCCTGGCGAAGCAGCCGGTCTTCGGTGCCCCACGCGATCGTGACCGGCACCCTGTCGCACGTACCGGCGAAGGCGGTCAGGCTGCGCCGGGCGCGGCCCGCAGGGCCTTGGCGTCGGCGATCAGCGTCTCCACGTCGAGTTGCTCGGGGCGCCCGTAGATGTGCCCGAACAGCAGCTTGCGCCGGCGCGGATCACGGGCGAGCAGACGGATCAACGGCGCCGGCACGCCGGCGGCGAACCATGAGGCGCGCAGCGTCGTCGTGGCGTACCGAAGCTCCAGCGAAGTGAAGAAGCCCGCGGGGGACAGGGCGGTGGCCGAGCTGACGAGCCCTCGGTCGGCCGCCTCGAGCGCGAACAGACCGCCGAGCGAGTTGCCCGCGATATGCGGGCGGCCCAGGCTCAGCTCGGCGAAGAACGCGCCGAGAATGCCCATCGCGGTGCCGATGTCGTACGTGGTTTCGGGGGGCGGCAGCGGAGAGGCGCCAAAGCCGGGCAGGTCGATCGCGATGACGTCGCGCTCGGCCGCCAGCAGGTCGAAGACCGGCTCCCACGCCTGCCATCGGTGGCCAATGCCGTGCAAAAGCACCAGCGGCGGACCGGTGCCACGACGCTCGAAGACAATGTCCACACTACGAGGGTAATCCTAAGTTACCGACCGGTCATAGTGACGGAAATCACGTCCAGGTTCGCGCGCGCACCCTGCGCCATGAGAACGGCGCGATGATCGCGTGACGCGAAAAAACATGCGCCCGCACGCCGGCGCGAGCCGGGCGGTCAGGCGCGATGGACGGGGGCGCGGTGTTCCAAGGCCCGGCGCAGCTGTGCCCGGCCGCGATGGATGCGGCTGCGCACCGTGCCCAACTTGACACCCAGCGTGGCAGCGATCTCTTCGTACGTCAGTCCCTCGATGTCGCACAGCACGACGGCCGCCCGATATTCCGGCGACAAGGCGTCTAGAGCGCTTTGGATGTCGGCCTCCAGATGTCGGTCATCGAAGGCGTTGGCGGGGGTCGGCTCGCGGCCCTGCAGGCGGTCGGCCGCGTCATCGGGCAGGGAGTCGAAGCGGATGCGCTGCTTGCGGCGCACCCGGTCGAGGAACAGGTTGGTCGTGATGCGGTGCAGCCAGCCCTCGAAGGTGCCGGGGGAATACGACGACAATGATCTGAACACCCGGATGAAGACGTCCTGGGTCAGGTCCTCGGCGTCGTGCTTGTTGCCGGTGAGCCGGTAGGCCAGCCGGAACACTCGAGCCGAATGTTCCCGGACTATCTCCTCCCAGCTCGGTGGCGTCCACGCGACAGCGCTTGCGGTCACCGCTACCCCTACCTCGCCTGCGGCGAAATCGTTATGTACTCAGCATGCCTCTCCCCGGATAAGAGGCGTGTAAGCCTCCGGCACCGTTCCGGTCGCGGGCGGTCCTGCGGGCGTCGCTTTCCGCGAACTCGCAACCGCGTCGGCGGGCCCACACGGTGCACCTGGCCGGTCCTGCCGCGGCATTCGAGCGGTGCTACCAACGGGCGGCGGCCACCCGGCGGCCGGTGCCCCTGCCGGCGCCGTTACCGGAGGCGCCGGGGGTGGTCTGTTCGATCTGGCGCAGGAACTCCGCGTTGGAGCCGGTCTCCGCCATCTTGTCGCGCAGCAGCTCGATGGCCTGCTGCGCGTCGAGGCTGTGCAGCACCCTGCGCAGCTGCCACATGAGCCGGAGCTCGTCGGCGGGCATGAGGAGTTCGTCGCGCCGGGTGCTGGTCGAGTCGACGTCCACCGCGGGGAACAGCCGCTTGTCCGCGAGCTGGCGGCTGAGCCGCAACTCCATGTTGCCGGTGCCCTTGAACTCCTCGAAAAAGACCTCGTCCATGCGGGAGCCGGTCTCGACGAGTGCGGTGGCGAGGATCGTCAGCGAGCCGCCGTTCTCGATGTTGCGGGCGGCGCCGAAGAACCGCTTCGGCGGGTACAGCGCGGTCGAGTCGACACCACCGGACAGGATGCGCCCGCTGGCCGGCGCGGCCAGGTTGTAGGCGCGGCCGAGCCGGGTGATGGAGTCGAGCAGTACGACGACGTCGTGCCCAAGCTCGACCAGCCGCTTGGCCCGCTCGATGGCCAGCTCGGCGACCGTGGTGTGGTCTTCGGCCGGGCGGTCGAACGTTGAATGGATCACCTCGCCCTTGACCGAGCGCTGCATGTCGGTGACCTCTTCGGGCCGCTCGTCGACCAGGACGACCATCAGGTGGCACTCGGGGTTGTTCGTGGTGATCGCGTTGGCGAGCGACTGGAGCACCATCGTCTTGCCGGCCTTGGGCGGCGAGACGATCAACGCGCGCTGGCCCTTGCC